>NZ_JALBUF010000017.1 GCF_022606465.1 Sulfoacidibacillus ferrooxidans | reverse complement strand
CTTTATAGGCGCAGGTGATTTTCTCGTATCCTCCACTTTCTTGCAAACGGTCAGCGGTGTATCCGTCGCCTTTGCAAAACAACTTCGAAAGAGGCGGTTTCCCTTTGTACGAGCTTAGATATTGTGGAAAAAAGTCCTCCGGATCATCGCTAGGAAATGCGATTGTGATCTCCTTGGGATTCTCTCCATAGACTCGCTTAAACGAATCGACCATCTGCTGTGAGGTGGTTGACTCATCGGCACGAACAACAAAATAGTCCGTGGCTTTTGGATACTCCTTTTGTCCATTGGATGTTTTCACACCTAAATGAATTTTTCCTACTCGTGGCACGCGCACAACATCTGAACGTCCTGGAATCGGCATATGAATCGCTCCTTTGTTGATCCGCTAGAACACGAAAAAAGCACACGACAAAACACAGCTTGCGCTGCATCTTTTTTCGTGTGCTACTTTCCGTTATATAGACGGATTGGTTTTATAGTTTATTTTTACGAGGTTGCAAGCTCTTGAAACGAGGCTAGCACTTTTTGCAAATCTTTATCGTTCAAATCGCCAATTTTTTTAAAAGTCGGGAATAATGGTAGGTTCCTGGTTTGGATGTTCTAACAATAGAAGGTTTTTCTAAGCCGGATGCTACCCATGAGGTTATCGTTACATCGAATGCACTTTTTGGAGTTTGACTAGTTATAAAAACTCCAATTACATCTTCATCACCTTGTTCAGCAAATATGATTAACAAAGGACGAATTTTAACATTCGAATCATCTGAAAATCTAACTTTCGTGATGTATATTTCGCCTTTCTTCGGCTTCAAGTAAGTACTCGTATTTTGTGTCATACACATCATCTTCCTTATTCAGAAGAAACTTAAATGATTCGCCAAGTACAATAGAATCTGTATTCACATAATCGCTCTTATCGTCCCTTGACATACGGCCACGCAGACCTGGAACGTTACCTTTAACTAAGCCAATTTCCTCTTGCTTTTTCTCCACGAAAAACACCTCCGTGGAAGTAGTATACGCCGTTTGACGCATAAAATCATACCCCCTTTTTATTGCGCTTGCGACATATTTCCATCCGCAAGTGCTTGGCGCACATGCAGTTCCACTCGACGTTCCCACGCCAAACGTTCCTGCCATTCCGCCCATATCCAATCCAGTTCGGCTTTCCGGCGATCAGACCACACCTTTGGATCAACACCTTTAGGTGCGATCTTCGATGTGCGACCGACAAATCCGATTGTACGCAACTGATCACGCGTCAAGCGTTCAGCTGGGTGTTCAGGTTGTTTGTGCTGTTGCGCAGGGTAAAGATCACGCTTGGCCTCTTCAAAGGTTACCCCCTTGAGCCATGCATGAAACTGAATCGCCCCGCCAGATGCACCGCATTTGTGACAGCAAAACGTGTCACGAGCCGTGTTAACATACAAGTGGTACACGCGACGATCATCTTTGCAGACCGGGCAGTGCGCCTTGTATTGATTGTGTGTGGATGTACGGACAAGGTGGAGCTTGTTGCGTTCTGCGATTTCTTCCACTCCGACCATAGTGCACCCCCGTCATTGGATACATACCTCATGATGACCACTCCTCAAACGCAAACAAACCACCGAAACGCCAAATAGACCTCTTCATTTTCGCGATTGCGAAAGTAGATGTCATTAGGACATTCCCGCGGTGATGCGAGTTTATTGGTTTGACACTTGGGCAGAATACTCCCTTGTGTTATGCATGAATTTTTTTCACGTGCATGGGTATAGTATACCCTTATGTTGTTGCATTACCTTTTCGCCTACTATGCTGGCGTAGCTGCATATTTACGGTGAGCACTGCAACTCTACCTTCATACTCTTGTCAAACACGCGGCAATTCCTCGTAAGAAATTGCAGTTGGTCTCAATCCCACGTGAGTTAATCGGAATGCTCTCGCATTTTTTCAAGGCATATGCCTCGTCCCGACCTCAAGACCAGAGACGTGGTCTTTGGCAACCCCCTCAGCAGTTCCGTTCTGCCTGGTAGCCTTCGATCCGTTAGCCAATAAGAAGTTTGTGCTACCTACTTTTCTCGGTATAGGTACAATGCCGGCGTCGCTACACACCAACATTTCAGCAACTCTTACTGCGGACAAACTCCGTGTCGTGGAGGTAGACGCCAAATATTTTGGATCACGTATCAACCTTTAGAAACATATCCTCATCGCTGATCGTGATGGTCTAGGCACTCGTATAGCTTTCCATTAGTCCACTATAGTAGCCTACAATGCAATCAAATTGATCACATCGGCCTTACTCACGTATGTGTAATGTCCGTCAGACTTTACACCATTGTTTAGCTTTCCGTCAGATCACTAAACAATGAATAAACGTGATCCTACATTGGTGAATTTGATTTTCCGTCAGTCCATCTCATTCACCACGTGATTACCCGTCAGGCTTATCACGGTTACTACTTTCACACGGCTTTGGACGTCATCCGCAGCAAGCTTTTCTTGGTTTTCCGTCAGTCCACCAATAGAAGCATATCCACGTGTGTCGGTTAGCCGATTTGTTTTTGCTCTTCATGATTCTATTGGACGTCATCCTCAAATCGAAGGCTGTATCAAGGCCAGAAGAACAGGTTGTATTGAAGATACATTATGTTTGTAGTATAAGATTGATAGTTTCATTTTGCAATAGAAAAAAGCATCCCCTAGCATTAAGTAGCTAGAGAATGCTTTTTGCAGTTCACAAGGATCATCAAATAGCATCTGTTGCATATTCGAACACACCATAAGGTCCTGAATGATTGTTCCCTATGATCCTGATCGTAACAAAATCACCTAATTCGGGTATTCTCCTCATGTTGATAGGATCTACGCTGACCGTCACCCCTTTTGTAATTTCAACTAAAAATGTTCCATTACGATTCATCCGCGTCAGTACGCCACCTACTTCCGCATTTTTATTGAGATTTAACATGGCATATGGATTCGTTATAGCGTCTCGACGAGATACTATCATCGGAGCACCTTCTCTGCTTGGCAGCACCATAACAGGGAATTCTTCTCCTATTTTCGCTTTTTTGTCTCGATCCCAATCGTAGTACGCTTTAGGCAATAACGCTGTATATCCGCCAGCATTTACGAGGTAGGCTCCTATAAGCTCTCGTTGTATCACAGCATATAGCTTTCTTTCACGCAATTTTAGTGCATTACGCTCTTTGAGGATTTTTAGTGCCTTAGCTCGATTCATGACTAAAACTCGATTTCCCGTGTCTTTTATGTCAAAATCTTCAATGACGCCTGACACCCAGTATTTAAACAAATCGCTAGGACGTTGTTTGGGGTCTAAAGCAGCCATTTCCAAAGGCAAATAGATCTTCGCTACGCCCACATCGCCAAACAACATCTCTTTTTTCGTGCCATCCTTCATTTCTAATGTTTCTGTTCCATACAACTTATAATGTACAACTGTATTACCACGTTTCCACGCACGTGCAGCAAGATCTACTTTGATGTGATCAAGCACTTGTTCCCCTTCCTTAGCCCCTTCGGCGAGCACGTTGACATAAAACAAGCGGTTATTTTCCACTGGTAAATCCCCTTTCATCTATGTTAGATAAGTTTTACTACTCTCACTTTACCGCGTTGTCAACCCTAAAAACCCTCCATTTTCAATCCACTTTTTTTCGTAAATTTCTTTACTACGACTCTTTCAATTTGCTACCGCAATGTGAGCATTCTTTATAATAATCCCCATCGCGCATCACTCTTTGAACGATATGATCACAAACATTACACAAAAAATAAATGTCCTTCGCGTCATCTTGACTGCATTTGTACGTAAGGCGTGTAACTCCATTTCCTTGTACCACAATTCCATGAATATTTTTCATGTCATACAAATTCATTGTTCCACCGCATTTTTGGCAGACAGGCGCATCCTTTTCTCGATCAAATGGCTTGTCCAACTTAGCTGTTAACTGCTCCTTTTTTTGCACATCCGGTTGTTTTGGCTCTGGTACAGGGATCACGATATCTTGATGCTGTTGCAACGCTGATTCCTCTCGCAAAAGACCCGCTTGGTCTATCCCCTTTTGATAGTTCGTTCGATACATGGCTCTAAAATCAGGAGCCGGTTCCCCTTTTGCTTCACGCTCTTTCCTCTTCTCCTCTCCAATAATGGCCAATGATTCGTGGAGAGTTTTTCCTTTTAGCTTATCTGGCGTATGCATATAGTGATCACCAACAATGGATCTCCCTCTACGTTCCGCTTCACGAATCTTCGCCTGCGCTTCTGGCGTGGTATCGAAGACAATCATCCCTAACCCATCTGACTCTGGCCGGATCGAATGTTTCGTTACATAGACTGTGGATTCCGGCACGGCAGGTCCATGAGCATCAGCAGAAGCTACTTCCGTGATGTATCCTCGAATAGGGTCCTTTTTTTGTTCATTCACCTGCGAAATCGGCTCTTTTTTGACTCGTTGCTTCGTCAGGTAGAAATCCTTTTGCTGTTTGATCCATTCCGTTGCATATGTTGTGATCCCGACCTCTGGATACTTTTGTTGATTGCCTACGGTCATGAGAAAGATCGCTTCATTTTCTGCAAGTTGAAAGGAAATGTCCTCCGATCGAAAACGAGCCTTTTCCCGTTCCCTCGTAGATACCTTGGGTGATTCCGTTCGCCCACTCATATTCAAGTAACTCACCAAACTCCGAGAATGCGTATGCTCCTCAACCCACTCCGTCCCAAGCGCCTTCTCTAAATACCGGGCATCCTCAAACCCTTGTGCGGGGAAATACACCTTGTTACGACAGCTGGCTTCCACAATCTCTATAAATTTTGGATTCGTTTCAAGAGACAACTGACTCCGCCCTTGAAAAGCCAGCATGATTCCAATCCGATATTTACGCCCTTGTGAAAACAAGTCCTTTAAAGAATTGGTCGTATAGCGTGGGAACTCGTCCACATACAGATACACCGGACGTCTAGTGTCTTCATTTCCTTCGCGATTTAAGGCCGCTAATTTGAAAGCAATTAAAAATAAGCGTCCGAAAAGATCACCTGATGCTTGATTGCCATTGACGACAGCGATCAATTGGCCTTTTGCATCTTTTCGATCTAAAAATTCCCGAAATGAAAATTTAGGATGTGGGCTATTTTCATCAACAATTGGTGCAATTACTGGATTTTTAGCTAACTCTTCTACTACGTTTTTCAATCCTGTTGTCACCGAAGTTAGGGTGACCAGCAGTTTTTCATTTTTGATATCCCGTAAAAAAGCTCGTGATTCTTTAAGCACGATGTCCTTCTCAAGTTCTGTTAGTTTTTGTATACGATCAAATAATTCTTTTGCTTCCTTCGGTGGCATAAATGTTTGATCTGCAGCTTCTTTTAATGACCCGTCCGTGACAAAATGAACAGCAAGCATACACACTTCTCGGAATATGCCCAAGTCGCTCGACCACTCCGCAAACTTGATCAATCCACTCTTAGGATAGAGGATCTTTTGCACCATAATCACTTTGTGGATGATCGCATTTTGCACGTTGGTATAAAACAAATCTTTACTACGACCCATCTGCTCTGCAAGCACTGCCCGCACATTTTCGATCACTTCTGTAGGAATACCATCAAATATATCAACAGATATATTGGTTTTTTGACTGCTTTCAGACTTCTGAGTCAAATCAATAATCTTTACTGGGATATCAAATTGCTTAGCCACACGAATCATCTCATAAGCCAATCCACCATCCGGATCCATCACGATGACGTCCATCGGATAGCCGAGCGCAATGTGTCTCAAATCCTGTATACCCGATTTCGCCACAATACGCGATGTTTTCCCCGTTCCAGGCGGTCCCATAACTAACGTGTTAATAAAGCGATCCTTTCCCTCGATAACAATCGGCTTCTTCGTTTCTTTCGACACAGCCAATTCAATCGGCGTATACGTGAAGTCACCACTTGGTTTATATTTTTTATACGTATGCACCCGATTGTCATGTGTCGTGCGCTTGGTCATCGTCTGATAAATGCCATAAGCGATCAGACCGACTGTGCCCACGAGTGCTAAAGCGATCATCAGAGGATTTTCATGCAGCGTAGGATTAGCCGCTTGCATGTTGATCCCTGATGTTTGCATGAGAGTCCCCGTTTGTTTCGCTAAACTAGGAGGTATTATCGCTTGTAAAGGCAATGTAACCTTCGCTGTTTTCGCCGTGTGTTGCCATATGGCTACTTGCTTCGATAACCACAGGACCACTCCAACTAATCCTCCAACAACAACGAGTAACCCAATCACCTTCGCGTTGCTAATCACTGATCGGTACGTGATATACAACCAAACCAGTACAACCATCAACAACACAATCCATACAGCCGCTGGAACGTGGCCTAGCAACCCTGCCATCGCTTGCGGAGAAGTGAACACGTTCGGTACGCTTGGCAACAGTAACGCTCCTTTCTTTTTACTTGCACTTCTCAACCTCAATCGTAATCGTAATCGAAAGTCAAGCGATAAAACCCTCCATTTTCACTCCTTTATTTTGCGCAAAAAAAAGAGCCCGACTTTAAGGAGGCCACTGAAAAAGCTAGTCAATTCACTGGAACAAGCTTAAAGGGCTCCGACGAAAGATAGCCTGTACTCGAAAAATTAGAGTACGGGCTATCTTTGTTTTTATTTAGATGTGCACAACATATATTTCTTACTTCATGAGCTTCAATATCCGTTTTAGATTGACAGTAAACATTGCCATTGCGCCTTGTGGAGTTAGTATAAAGTAGTGGACACAAAAAGGAGGACTGATAAACTATTATTGAAAGGTTGTGTCTAGAAATTGGGAACGAAACAAACTAGGTATACTGAAGAATTCAAGTCCATGATTGTTGAACTCTATCACACGGGCAAAACACCATCAGAAATCAAGAGCGAATATGGTCTAGGTAAAACGGCGCTTTATAAATGGGTCAATGAGCGTAGGGAAATCACTGTGGAGAACGAGACGCTGACAGCCCTGGATATCAAGAAATTCAAGAATCGTATCTGGGAATTGGAAGATGAAAATGAAATCCTAAAAAAGGCTATGACCATATTCGCCAAAAGGTAGGGGTTCGTGAACGGGTTGATGTCGCCGCATCCCAGTATGAAAAACATAGCAAGAATAAAGTATGTAAGGTGCTGGGAATCGGTCGTAGCAGCTATTATTTCTTTACGCAAAAACGCCCAGACGGACGATTAAAACAAGAAAACAAGTTACTAAAACAAGAAATAATCCGAATTTATCATGAACAAGACGGCGTCTATGGAGCTCCTAAAATTCGGAAAGAGATGAATCAGTTGAATGTACCCTTCACAGTCAGCGAAAAACGAGTGCAACGTACCATGAAAAGTCTGGGATTGAGGTCTGTCGTGATCAAAAAGTACAGACCTTATCAAGCAGACACCGTGTACAACGAAGGCGAAAACTTACTCAAGAGGGATTTCTCTACCACTAAGAAAAATGAAAAATGGGTTAGCGATATCACGTATTTACACACTGTAGCCGATGGGTGGACTTACTTAGCATCCATTATAGATGTAGCCACAAACAAGATGATCGGATGGAGTTATAGTAAAACAATGGATAAGAGCTGTGTGCTATCCGCTCTGAATCAGGCAGTCACTACGCAGAGACCGGAACGTGGGGTCATCCTCCACTCAGACCGAGGGAGTCAGTATACAAGTCATGAGTACCGAGAGAAACTGCTTAGTCTGGGCATCCGTCAATCGTTTTCATCCAAAGGGTGTCCATACGACAACGCACCTATCGAAAGCTTTCATGCGATTTTGAAAAAAGAGATGGTCTACAGAACAATATTTAAATCCTACGAAGATGAAAACCACAGTTATTTCGGTACATTGAGGGTCGATATCATCGTAACAGAATTCATTCAGCTATTCAGTACAAAACGCCTCAACAAATGGAAGATTTATTATCTACAGTCGTCGCCTAAATAGTTCTTCTTTTTGTGTCTAGTAACTTGACAGAGGTCCAATGCAGGAATGATTTCAATCCACGCACTCACAAGGAGTGCGACTTGGTATCATATTTCAACGTATCAAACTCTTTCTATTTCAATCCACGCACTCACAAGGAGTGCGACTGACATTGGCGTAGCCAAAGTAATGCTGCCGATCGATCCGATTTCAATCCACGCACTCACAAGGAGTGCGACTGTGTAAATTCTGTGTTATGTTGGAGTTTTGCAGATTTCAATCCACGCACTCACAAGGAGTGCGACCATTACTTTGATTAAAAACACGAAATTTAACAGTAATTTCAATCCACGCACTCACAAGGAGTGCGACCTCCATAGCTCTCCCCCCATATCACATCGGAAAATGATTTCAATCCACGCACTCACAAGGAGTGCGACTTGGGCTTGTCCAACGAGCTTTCTTGCTTTTTGATTTCAATCCACGCACTCACAAGGAGTGCGACCCTCCAGCGCGTCCGCGGAACCCGAAACCGAAGACCTAATTTCAATCCACGCACTCACAAGGAGTGCGACCGGAACGTCGATGCAGGGTTAGGGGGCGCAATCGTATTTCAATCCACGCACTCACAAGGAGTGCGACTCTGATCTGATTTTGTGGGGTGCGAAAAAAATAATTATTTCAATCCACGCACTCACAAGGAGTGCGACGAACCACGCTATAACCAGGTGTGAGGAACGCGATCTATTTCAATCCACGCACTCACAAGGAGTGCGACTACCCTGGTAAAGATCATCCTTATATCTATGATACAATTTCAATCCACGCACTCACAAGGAGTGCGACTTTGACTTTACGATAGACTATAATCGGAGAGTGCGCAATTTCAATCCACGCACTCACAAGGAGTGCGACGTCTTGCTTGGGTGAAATCGCCGAAATGAGCCTATCCATTTCAATCCACGCACTCACAAGGAGTGCGACCTATCGATGCAACACTATAGGAGGTTTACTCATGAAATTTCAATCCACGCACTCACAAGGAGTGCGACTTTCCAATCTTTTAAGGCGTTCACAAATGTGGATTATTTCAATCCACGCACTCACAAGGAGTGCGACCTCCCAGCTTTCATCCTCTGATTTAATTTCAATCGTATTTCAATCCACGCACTCACAAGGAGTGCGACGTAAACAAACAAATGGGAGTGATACTGATTATGAATTTCAATCCACGCACTCACAAGGAGTGCGACGTGCGAGTGGGTACGGATTCGCCACTCTCTTAAATTGATTTCAATCCACGCACTCACAAGGAGTGCGACTGTATACTATGTGTCACAGGCCGTGAGTACATTAATTTCAATCCACGCACTCACAAGGAGTGCGACCACCCATGCCGGAAGAGACGGAAATAAGTGTAGCAATTTCAATCCACGCACTCACAAGGAGTGCGACTGAGTATTAAAAAAGAAGTCACATTGTACACGTTTGGCATTTCAATCCACGCACTCACAAGGAGTGCGACACGAGCATCTGTGATTCGATGGTTTAACGACTACTTAATTTCAATCCACGCACTCACAAGGAGTGCGACTATGAGATGGGGAATGTTAGTCATGGATAATTATAAATTTCAATCCACGCACTCACAAGGAGTGCGACAATTTTCCTACCTTTGATTTTCATGGCTACTTAGTCATTTCAATCCACGCACTCACAAGGAGTGCGACTTGTAAGCCAGTGTTAACTACGTGGATCAAGACATTTCAATCCACGCACTCACAAGGAGTGCGACTGTCACCGCTAGCGAAACTCGACAGCGTGTCAGTCGTCATTTCAATCCACGCACTCACAAGGAGTGCGACTGAGGACTAGTCGAAACGCCTTTAAAACCGAGGAGATTTCAATCCACGCACTCACAAGGAGTGCGACATGATCTTTCATTCGACGTACCAGATATTGCAATGATTTCAATCCACGCACTCACAAGGAGTGCGACCGTGGCGTATTGACAGTATGCAACAATACGTGGCTATTTCAATCCACGCACTCACAAGGAGTGCGACAACATTGGGAGTGATACTATTATGAGTATTAAAAGAATTTCAATCCACGCACTCACAAGGAGTGCGACTCTGCGTGTATATGCGGGGAGTCACAGCTATGGCATATTTCAATCCACGCACTCACAAGGAGTGCGACTGTAAAGATATGGGAGATGTGGCCTACGAATACGTAATTTCAATCCACGCACTCACAAGGAGTGCGACCGTGGCGTATTGACAGTATGCAACAATACGTGGCTATTTCAATCCACGCACTCACAAGGAGTGCGACACCATAGGCAGTATGTTTGTAAGGGTATAAGGATGAATTTCAATCCACGCACTCACAAGGAGTGCGACTGCAATCATGCAGATACATTGTTTACAATTGACGATTTCAATCCACGCACTCACAAGGAGTGCGACCTTATAATGCCTTCTACGACATGAGTGTAAGATGAATTTCAATCCACGCACTCACAAGGAGTGCGACAAAATGCTAGATCTACCTCTTCAAGACTGTGACTGTATTTCAATCCACGCACTCACAAGGAGTGCGACCATATAGCTTTTTTTGTACTTCTGGTAACAATTCGTCATTTCAATCCACGCACTCACAAGGAGTGCGACGGGAAATAGACTATGAATATACAATTAAAAACAGGTATTTCAATCCACGCACTCACAAGGAGTGCGACTACTATCCCTGGTGTGTATTTTGAGAAGCTAGCAATTTCAATCCACGCACTCACAAGGAGTGCGACGCTACTACAATACTCTGGTAAAATGAGTCTGTCTCAATTTCAATCCACGCACTCACAAGGAGTGCGACATCCGCCGGGCTTGGCGCGGGTATTGGACGGGTGATTTCAATCCACGCACTCACAAGGAGTGCGACATAACAATGCTTCCCGTTTATGGGCGGGCAGCATTATTTCAATCCACGCACTCACAAGGAGTGCGACCTTATACGCGCTTCTACGACACACAAGAATAATCAATTTCAATCCACGCACTCACAAGGAGTGCGACGTCATAGACTACCTAGACTCTCTACTCCCAGTAGTCTCCATTTCAATCCACGCACTCACAAGGAGTGCGACTTAAAACCGATGAAATCAATCCATTAACGGCGGATTTCAATCTACGCACTCACAAGGAGTGCGACACTACTTATGGTATGTTACTCTTTACCTTTGTTTGATTTCAATCCACGCACTCACAAGGAGTGCGACTCCCATAAAGATAGGCGTTTTGTTGTGGTGTCACTGATTTCAATCCACGCACTCACAAGGAGTGCGACCAGCATCCATTTATAACCAGTATGAGCAATCGCGTGATTTCAATCCACGCACTCACAAGGAGTGCGACACCCATCAAGTTTGGATGCACCATCCGCGACTATCGATTTCAATCCACGCACTCACAAGGAGTGCGACTTATAAAGCCCGCCAACCATGCGTGGTATACATCGACATCGATTTCAATCCACGCACTCACAAGGAGTGCGACCTTAATGTTGATCTTAGTCTATTTACAAGTAGTCTGATTTCAATCCACGCACTCACAAGGAGTGCGACGGTATCCATCCCCCTGCCCCCCGGCATTATACAATTATTTCAATCCACGCACTCACAAGGAGTGCGACCCCCACCACCACCACCACTACCACTACCATAAGCAATTTCAATCCACGCACTCACAAGGAGTGCGACTGCCATAACTTTCCCCCCAGATCACATCGCTAAACGATTTCAATCCACGCACTCACAAGGAGTGCGACGAGACGCGAGAAGATAGGTTGGATAGGAATACTAGGGATTTCAATCCACGCACTCACAAGGAGTGCGACCCAGAAGCAACAGGCACAACCGAGACTGTATCACCAATTTCAATCCACGCACTCACAAGGAGTGCGACCCGCTAAACCATTGCTATTATTGGGCAAACCGTCAATTTCAATCCACGCACTCACAAGGAGTGCGACTGGAGCCTTTTGATCCTCTAGTGCCTTGATTGCGTCATTTCAATCCACGCACTCACAAGGAGTGCGACCCTTTCTCGCCCGTGTTTCTTGGTCTCGACATAGAATTTCAATCCACGCACTCACAAGGAGTGCGACTTGCACGAATGGCCTTTCAGGACGCGGCGTATTTCTGATTTCAATCCACGCACTCACAAGGAGTGCGACTTGGACCGTGGTGACACTACGTACGAAATAAGGATTTCAATCCACGCACTCACAAGGAGTGCGACTTGGTTTACAGTCAATTCCACAACAGACGCTATTGATTTCAATCCACGCACTCACAAGGAGTGCGACAGTGAAAAATGATCATTTTTCACATTTAATGAGTTAATTATAAGGAAATACGCTCACTATTATCTTGTAAAATAAGATAAATATGTGATTTTAATGATAATAACCTCGATTTGTAGTGTATTTTTTAGTGCGAATCCCCTACATATATTATGATAGCATCACATTCGCACTTAAAGGAAGAGTGTTCCTTCTGAATCGTAAGATTCTCTAGCTCCAATATGTTCAACTTTTGATTTGTATTTATCTCCTAAATTATAAAAACGAAGACTATCCGTTTCTTTATTAATTATATTTTCTAATTGATATTTTATTTGTCTTAATTGAGTAGAATCAAGAATACATTCAAAAACTGAATTTTGAACTCTTTGACCATAATCCAAACATTTTTTTGATACTTTTTGTAACCTCTTCTTACCTTCTGCGCTGGTTGTACTCACATCATATGTTATTAAGATCAACATTAACACGCCTCCTACTTCCAAAAAAACGGGGGATACTCATCTAAATCTCCTCTAATAAATCTAGCTAACAATAAAGCTTGTGCATATGGAACAAGTCCCCAAGAAATCTTTTCATCCAGAAAGGGATGATGAATTTTCTCTTGCTTTCTTTCCTGCCAGGCTGTTATTACTTTTTTTCTGGTATCATCATCCATGATGACTGCACCATTTTCCTTTTTATAAAAACCTTTATGATTTATAACCTTTTTATTAATTAATGAAATCACAAATCGGTCTGCATAAACACTTCTTAATTCTTCCATCATGTCTAGTGCTAATGATGCCCTACCGGGACGATCACGATGTAAAAATCCTACATATGCATCCAACCCCACTGCTTCTAAGGCCGATTTCATATCGTTGGATAATAATGTATACGTAAAAGATAATAATGCATTTACATTATCTAATGGGGGTCGTTTGTTTCTTCCATTAAAGAAAAAATGATCTTTTTGTTGCAATATTAAATCATTAAAAACCGAATTATACTGAACCGCAGCATTCCCTTCCACACCTCGTAAAGTATCTAATTCTTCCACCGTTCGAACTGCTCTCATTGATTGGGATAAAGATATAGACACTGCTTTAATTTTCTCAACATCTAGTCGAAGTGGATAATCCCTTGTTGCACGTTCTAAAATCCATTTGCTGTTATAAATTTTACCAATAATAAAATTTCTTGAAACAAGTGCGCTCCTTCTTTCATCATCAGAAATACGATATTGCTCTTTTCGTAATACAACATTACCTCTTGTTTCTCCGATGACTCTCGCTAGATATCTTCCGTTTTTTGTTATAAATGTGATAGCGATATTGCGGTCTACACATGCTCCCATAAATGCAGGACTTATTCCTGCATAACCAAATATACATATAGATTCTAAATTATGAAGAGGATATCTTCCTAAGCTTTCACTGTCTTTTTTTACAACAATATTCTCACCGTCAAGTGATACATACACATCCGGAGTCGATACGAATAATGTATTCAATAGCTTTTTCATTCTCGTAGCCTCCCGGAAATATAGCTTGAGACGGATTTTTTATTCAACATGTCGGGTAAACATATATGTTGAAGTGAACAGTTTTCGCAATGAGGACCTGTTTTTACTTTTGGAGTATAATTATTTTGGAAATGATGGTGCATATCCTCGAAACTTTTTTTGACCTTCTGCCGATAATCTAAGGTGATTGATACCTCGACTCTATGTTTTATTTCATCATAAAAGATATATCCCCTCTCAATATCACAAACTAACATCTCTTCTAAACATATTGCCTGAGCAGTTAATTGTGAAATATCAGAGTCGTCTTTTTTAGGCTTTCCTCTTTTATATTCTACAGGAAAAGGAAGGTATAACCCTTCCTCCCCTGCTAATACAACACCATTAGGATCCTGAATAAACTCAACCACATCACAGATACCTGTTATCCCTAATTCTTTAGAATGAATAGGGAGTGCCCTCACAATGAGTTTATTCCCTCTCTTTTCACGAATCATAGGTTGATCTGCACGCGTATGAAGATAATTGCCTTCAACGGTTCGTACATTTTCTTCCCATTGTTGTTCAATATGAATTAATGCCCACTGTCTTCTGCAGAAATTGAAATGTTGAATTCCGGAAAGCAGTAGATAATCATCTTCTTTATATTCCATCATATATTTGAACATGAAGACCATCTAGGTCGTCAAGTGAAACAACATAATCCTCAAATGTTTTTGCTACGTTCAATCCTTCTACTAACTTGATTTTTAATGAACGATGAACTTTTGCAGAAGAAAATTGCCCGATTTTAGAATTATGTTCCCACCAAAAAACCTTATTGACTTCGATACTTCCATCAGGTCGTGCAGATGAAGCATCATTCTCAAATAGAGTAATCAAAGCTTCTTTAATTTTTTCTGCATCTTCAAATGTAAAACCCGTTTTTTCTGCTAATTGGGTGTTTATACTGCCGTATAAAACATAGACCCCAAAGTCAACCCTGTGTTTCATGCCCATTGTATCCGAGCTTTTTTTATTCGGGTCTTTTTGAGTAACGGAATTGACACTTTTGGTAATTTGCATACTTGATATATCAATAGTATCCAGACTCACTGCAGTGTGAATAGACACAGGACCACGAATACCTATTGAGACATCCGACCCACTAAAGGCAAATACTTGTCCAAAACTACGGACATCTATCCAGGACTCACAAGCTACTTTTCCGAAAAGTTCATTACTTTGGGTTTTCCCCTTTGCGAATTCTTGTAATTTTGTATTCCCGTCCACACGATCCTTAATACTTCTGTAACTATCCACACGTTTTTCATCCGATTGTACTAGAATATTAGAGCCCATATCTTGAAGCCTATTCCTTATTTTTCTTTTAATACACACATCTGATATTTCTCCAAAACCATCATAGTTTTGTCTAGGTCTGTTCCCGTTTAATGGATCACCATTTGGATTAGCATTCTTGACTGTAATAACAACTGCGAAGTCGATTTTGTGATCTAACGTATTCATTTACATCTCTCCCTATTTGTTGTTTTCATCCACTTCTTCTAGTTCTTTATCTTTTTTGCTTTTGTATAATTCTTGTCTTTGACTGTAAAATCCCAGTAAATACACACCATTCAAAGACTTGTCCGTATAATCTTGTGGTCTTAATTGTGAGCCAATTTCATCAAGTAATCGATTATAATACCCTACCTCTGTGCCAAGCTTTGCTTGATATACTTGTAAATTGGATTGAATGATCGTCCATGTTCGACCAGGGCGCTGCGCAAACGCATTCATATAACGAATAGCATTTGTAGCCCGTTTCTCCTCCTTACCTAATGCCCTTCTTTCTAGCACATCAGCAATTGCTAACATTCTGCCAAATAAATAATCACGATTTGTGTTATTTACATCTAATGGCACATCGTAGCCCTCTTTCTCATATGTTTTTCTCACTAATGCACAAGTAATACTGAGTGTTTTTTCCCATTCCCACATTTCCATTGCCACGGGGTTAGATGCCCTATTCACAGCACTTCGAACGATATCGAACGGTATTTTTCTTCCATCAATAATGGATGGCAACATTCTTTCAAATAACATTTTCTCGATTTTATCACTTGCTTTAGCACCATACGCTGCAAAGAAAATATCCTTAGTCGAAGGTGCCCCAGTAAAAGAATAATAGACATGATCTGAGTTTTTCTTATACCGATGCACCCAATAACAAGATTCATGCCATTGTTGTAATCGGTTTAAAAAATATTCTTTGTCCAAGTCACGGTAGTAGACAATAGACAACCGTCCCGTTGTGGCAGCATCTAAAATCATAATCATGACATTGGAGTGATAATTTAAATCATGTCTGTACCCTCCAATAGCTAGTTTTATTTGTTTTGCAAATTCTTGATGTGTTATATCACCGTAGACTTCTTCTGATTCACCGTATAAACTAAAAGAATCGCCAAATAAGTCCGGTAGTGATGTATCTTCTGTTCCCCATACTAGAAATGTCTTACCGTCGATCGAATACCCTTGTTTGGCAATAAGCCATTTTAAAGCATTATGTGCCTTTTGAGATGCTTCATAACTTATTGATGCTGCATCACGACTCGTACGGAAACGACCACGAAACGTAAACCCACTCGTATCATTTGAAGAAATCAATTTTGCCTTATCAGCTGAGTTGCGAATTTTTGATGTGTGCTTGTCTGAATAGGGTAAAGATTTTCCTGTAACAAAGCACAGATCGCATTCCCCTAATTTTCCACCATAAAATTTAATAAATGATTCTTGTACAGCTCGATCTCTCCAAAGCCTTGAATCAGTTTCTCCGATTACATTTACGGAAAATCGAACAAATGCGGAGCTTTGATCAGAACTCATCACCTTAAATAATTCGGGCTTTTCTCCGTACTTCTCTTCCACATCTTTAGTCCATCTAGCGATGAAGTGATGTTGTTCATCCACAAAAATTATTTTCTCATTAATTAGATCTGCAATTAGCGTCCCTTTTCTTAGATACTCGTAAACACTTTGCACCTTTGGATGAGTGTAAGGCGAATCGCACCATTCCTTTAATTGTTTCATATAATCACTATGCGGAGTTCCTAATTTAACTTCACCGCCAAAGTTCTCATAATCTCCTGCAACATAGACAAGCTTATCGAATAACGGGTAAGGTACTGGTGAGCTTGTCCTATTTGCTGAGTTTTCCGTACAAGGAATGATTGTACTAGCGTCATTCTTGTCTACAACTTTTGCTGAAACAAAAACTCCCCTATCATTCAATACAACTTCAATATGAGCACTTTGTGTTGTATGTGAAACAGGTAGTAAAGCAAATTCTTGATCATTTCGTTTTTTTTCAAAAATTCCTATTGAACTTGTATTGTTCTCATAGGTTTTATACAAATTATTCAGCCATGTCATTCAGTCACCTCTTTTCCTCTGAAAAAATTTCTTCATAAAGTTCATCAACTGATTGCATATTTCCTTCATTAAATTGCTTGAGTGACATGTCACCCGTTTGGCGAATTAAAGTGCATTCGTCTGGACGAATAAAAGTAATTACGCCCTTATTCATTGTAGGTTTCCATAAGCGAGTTTCCATTTCACTCTTCCCTGTTTCATCAGGGTAGTTGATACCATGTACCATTACACCAAAACTGATTTCTCCGTCATAATCATCGTAAAACCCTGTTCCTTCTCCATATACACAAGGTTCAACATAGCCTTGGCATTCTCTGGATCCAAGAAAAATATCCCTGCGCCCACCTACTGATACAGCTCGTTTAGCAATATTGTGATGCTTGTGTTCATCTCGATCATCAATAAGATCTTCTCGGTGAGAATTGAAAATAAAATGCGCTTTCACTTGGTACCTCGGATTATGTAAATAAGTGTAATAAGTCAGCGTATTCCCACCACCATATTCAATGGGTCGAATGCCTCTTGATTCTGTTTGAATGGAATTCATCACTCGCACTTCATCAATCACCCAAATTAGAGTAGGCTTCCAATAAATAGATTCCGTTATCCCTTTTAGACTTTGGTAGGTAGGTATTTGATAGCTCATTTTTTCTCCACCAATTTTAGTCAGTGGATCTGTAAAAAGCGCACAATTCCCATATACCTCAAATTCAATCTGATTTCTCACAGTAAGTATCACCACCTTCTTATAAATTATTATTTATCTATTCAATAAACCTATTATGGTCTATCCCCCCATTTAATGTCAAGTATAATTTTAGCTATTTTCAATTTCATCAAAAAAATTGTATTATGAGAAGATGCTTTAGTCGCTATCAGAGCGTGGATTGAAAATTATACATTATGATTTGAGTACCCATCGTAAAAGATGGGCCTTTTTCTTTAAGCAAAAGTTGTGGACCAATTCCCTTCACCACCCATGTCTAAGCCGAATTTTTCTGTATATGCTATTTCCCTTAATGCAAATATGTTGCCGTGTAATAAACAATATATATCCCCATTTTTTTCGAGTATTTTTAATTCATGTTCATAAATATTAACAACATATTGTTGAGCTTTTTTTAGTAAGTCTCCTAACCTCCTTATGTCTACATCTCCATTAAGCTCTAAAATTAAGTTTTGGGCTTCTTCGTTATAAGGAACAAGAATGGATGTGGTAATGTGGTCAATCACTGTGAAATATTGTTCTGCAGTTGCAAAAGATTGCCTACTTACTAAGGGGAATGAAACACCATGTTTATGTTTATAAGCACCAAAGTAATCTTTATTGTCATTTAGAAGATTGAATAGTTTATTTCCAATTTCTAATATAGGATAATCAAATTCATTTTCAATTTGCTTATAATAATATTCGAAGTACCTAGTTAATGCCATAGGTGATAAAAGATCATTTCCAAACACATCTGGGTTATCTGTAAATTCTGCTAATAGTCTTTTTGTTTGTTCTGCTCCTATCTTTATTTCTTTTAAATTAGTTAGTACTTCATCTGATGATTTGACAATATACACATTTCGAATTGCATCTTTACCATGACGGTTACATCTTCCTGCTGCTTGTGCAATAGAATCTAACCCAGCTAGTGAACGAACGACACATTCAAAGCTAATATCTACACCCGCTTCAATTAATTGAGTACTGACACAAACCACTCTTTCTCGAGCCTCTAATGCTTTTTTTAAATCAGTTAGCACATCTTTACGGTGTGCAGAACACATATTCGTACTTAAATGAAACAACCTATACTCACTAGTGAAACATGCATTCTCTGAATCCAACTCATTAAATAATTTTTGCACAGCTATTTTTGTATTAAGAATAACCAAAATACTATCGGCATTCTGTATACAGGCATGAATCATCTGCTTTAACTCTTTTGCATTCAAGCCGAGAGGAGTGGTTTGATCAATGATATTGACTCGTTTAAAACTACTACTTATTTGCTCTATATCTGCGACGATTTCCGTTTGATCAGCAATAAGTAAACGATGTTTAACAAATCCCAATGCAGGTTGAGTTGCTGTACAAAGGACAAGACTAGATTTCCCAAATGTATATAGAAAATTCAATGCTTCATTAAACAATGCCATACATTTTATTGGTACTGACTGAACCTCATCAAATATAATAACGGCATTTGTTAGATTATGTAATCTTCTTACATTCCTTGTTCCCTTTGAGTAAAAGGTATTCAGAAATTGAACCATCGTTGTGAAAATAATTGGACTTTCCCAGTTATCTTTTGCTAATTTGAGTTTCTTTTTATTGATATCATAATTTTCATCTTCAACTTCATTTTCTACTACATTGGAATGATGTTCCAAAATATTGGAATCATTTTTTATAATAGCTCTTACTTCTTGTGCATTTTGTTCAATAATCGTTGTATAAGGAACAATGTATATAATTCTTTCTTTATGATAGGTAATAGCATGTTTAAGTGCATATCTTAAGCTTGCTAGCGTTTTACCACCGCCGGTTGGAATGGATAATGTATAAATCCCGGAAGGGCGCACAGCAAACTCATCACATTGGCGTGACATCTTGCTTCTCAGTATGTTGATAGGGTGTTGTGCATCATCTGCTTTGCTATAAGATGTAATTTTTTCCATCAGAGCATCATAACTATTCTTGAAAAATAAATGCCTATCATAAACCTCTTTTATTTGCTCATTTTCCTCAAAACTTCTTGTATTACTTCGGTCAGCATCAATTAGACAACTAAATATATATTTAATAAACAAGGAAATTTCAATAGGTTTCTTCATTTTATGTAGGATTGCTTCCATTTCGGATGTAGCTTTATCAAAATAACGATTTAGTTCCTCTTCAGTCATTTGCGTATTGAAAAATGCAGATACCACATTTTCAAATTCTTCTAGTTTTTTATCGGAGACTCGCTCTAAAAAATTCGACGTTAATTGAGGAGTTAGGAAATCCCTTAGCCCTTGGTGGTGAGAAATAATACACATAGATATCCATTCAACAGCTAATCTTTCAGCTATATTTTTCGGGTTCGTATAGAAGCGTTGATAGAGAAATTTACCCCCTGCTGTTGAGTGATCAACCGATCCTCTACGAGGAGGATTATCCCGATTTGCAATTGCCTCTTGAATATAATTCTTAAATTCATCACTGTTTTTCCCTAAATCGTGTAACAA
Source organism: Sulfoacidibacillus ferrooxidans (assembly GCF_022606465.1). Classification (NCBI taxonomy): domain Bacteria; kingdom Bacillati; phylum Bacillota; class Bacilli; order Caryophanales; family Alicyclobacillaceae; genus Sulfoacidibacillus; species Sulfoacidibacillus ferrooxidans. The sequence continues at coordinate 16,956 of NZ_JALBUF010000017.1, read as the reverse complement.
ACCTGCCAGACCTGCTAAGTATTTCACACCGACTTTCTCACCAAATTGTTCGGACAGTTTGCGCACCTCTTCTAAGTGTTCCTGAACCGTTTGAATTGTGCCATCCTTTTCTCGAATATGTGCAATATATTCCATGTAAACAGCCCCTTCATATATACCACGGCATAAAATATTTATAAATTTAAATAACTTAACTTTATCATCTGGTGATCGATAATAAATATACCTTATTGTAATTAGATAACTCCCGCATTAAGTCAATAGAGTGAACATAATGCTTCATATAACGTATTCTAGATCAATGTCTGTATTCCTTGTTATTTGAGCATATATTCACCAAAACTTGCACCTCTACTACGTCCGTGCTAATTACGCCACGTTCACCATTTATTTTAGCATGTCTCCCAGCGGCGCCTTATACCAAAACTAAGTATGCCTATCCAGCGCATCTATTCTTGCTTGCACTAGTAGTAAGACAAAATGATAAACACTACAAGCAGAAAACATTAAAATAGTCTGACGTATTGTGTTTTAAATTTAGTTCGCTACTTTATTCTCTTTTTTTAAAATCTTACGCCAGAATTCCCCCACCTTTAAGACACCGAGATAAAGGGCGTGTTTTTTCTTCTCGTGATATACTATCAGTAATAATAACAAATTGAACTTGAGAGCAATATTCATTCAGTTTCTTGATGTACTACCCTTAATGCTGATCATCAAGTAAGTAACTACGGAAAGTGATTGATGATGAAGTTTCGACCCGTTTGCGCGAGATTATGAGTGCATACAGCCTAATGACAATATGATCGTTTAATAGTGGAATCACGTTCAAGATGAAACGCAGTATGAGCCGCAAGGGCTACTGTTACGAGATTACTTGCATCGAGTATTCCACAGCGTTATGAAACCTACCTTTGCTGTTTTCGCCGTATGTTGCCATATGCCCCCTCCAGATAGTCCTCCATTGATCACAAGTACCCAATCGCCTTTTGCATGGCTGATGACCGATCGATTGGTGGTAGATGATCCCATCATGAAGTGTGTGCACTTGTTCGCGCAAGAGTTTTCGCGTGGGCGCATGGTCGACACATCCTATAACAACGGGTGGATGGGTTTCACTCGACCATAAGGTCTTTCTGGGATGTGCACACTCGCCATCAGATGGCTGATCGTCCGTTGGTCGTCCAGATACTCTGGATATGAGATTGCATAGCATTGTGCGAGCACGTCTGCTATTTCCAAAACTCACGGCAAAAAGTATGGGTGTAGTTGACTCGTCTGTTAAAATGGTATGATCACTTTCATTCAAAAGGGGAATTTTGTAGTGTCGCAATCACAGTATAGTAGTCCTTCCATTGGTGTCCACTACCTTATACTAGGTCCAAGCCGATCGTCAGCTGCGCAAGTCAGCGTTTGTACGCTTCACCCCGAGGCAACACGGCCTGGATGAACATAATTTGAATCTCCCTATGAACAAGGCGGAATCGAACTCTCCACTCGCCCACGCGTAAACGATACGCGCCATCCGCGTTGGTCAGACGCTTCACGTCTCCACGACCCGTCTCGGCGAATACCTCAATGGCCCGTGTAATTCGCGCGATCAGGGGCTTGTCCAACCGCCGAATGTCCTTCAGGGCACCTTGAGACCATTCAATCTCGTATCTCACAGCCCCAGTTCTCTCTTCAGTTCGTCCATAGACGTCGTTCGCCCAGCCATGAAATCCTCATCCGCCCGTTTAGCACGTTCCCTCTCTTCATCTGTTTCCGGTTCATCATCAAGCATAGCGTTTTCAAGTGCAAAGCGAACAGGATCCTTCCCCACGTCTCGAATGAATTCGAGGTATCGGCGTGCCGCATTCAACTCATTTTCAGGGAGTTCATCCACCAAACGCCGCAGTTCTTCCCGCTCCACAGTCACCGATAGCCCTCCTTTCATAATAATAGTATAGACCCGTACAATATTGCACAACTGGATAAGGTAATTATAACGCGCGCGAATCGTTTTTTGAAGACGTCAAGTTTGCGTGATACTGCGTTCAAAAGGGAAGTGAAACAAATTGATAGAGAAGGCCGACCTCTTCCAAGGCCAGCCCCTCAGTGAACGGCTCGTGCAGTTTTCCCGCAAACCGCTCTACGTCACTTACTCTCGAACCTGCGAACACATTCCTGTGCTCGCTCGTACGCAATAGCCCGTCTAGCCCAGTACGCTGTATCGCTAGCCTTAGATTGTCGCTTAGCTGAGGCCGTTTTTCCCCTGCGCTCATGGATGACCACTAGGTAGTCGTCATCCGTTAAAAGATGTCCCATAGCTGCCTCACGGATGATTCTCTCGGCGTACGGAAGCCCCGCTCCTATACGTCGTTCGTGCGTGTAGATAACCGATAGCATATTGGCTCTTCTGTATGTCTCGCTGCCACCTCTTTGAGTCAGGCGGCACCTTCGAATACGTTGACGGACATACGCATCCAGCACTGTCGCTTGTTGCCCGAGGAATGCTGTGGCACAGCGACACCGACTTCTAATCCATTTGTAGATGACAACATACTGAATCAGACGTTTACGGCTGAGCAGCCGAGCAAGACTGAAAGAGTCCAAGATAAAAGATAGTATGTGCCGCAAGGGCAATTGTTGCAAGAATACTTGCATCGAGTCATTCCACAGCGTTATGAAACGATGGTACCTTTCCTGTTTTCGCAGTATGTTGCCACATGCCCCCTCCAACTAGTCCCCCCATGATCACAATTACCCAATCGCCTTTTGCATGGCTGATGACCTATCGATTGGTGGTAGACGACCACAACAACACAGTCACCAATAACCCATACAGCCGCTGGAACGTGGCCTAGCAACCCTGCCGTCACTTTTGGTGAAGTCAGTCTATTCGATACGCTTAGTAAAGCGACGCTCCTTTCTTGTTACTTGAACTTCTCAACCTCAAGCGTAATCGAAAGTCAAGCGATAAAATCCTCCATTTTCACTACTCAATTTTGCATGAAAAAAGCGCCCGACTTTAACTCAGGTGCTATGTACGCTTTATGTACACTTATTTTAATGCCCTGGCAAGCGAAGTTTCCCACCTCTTATGCGGAAGATGAATGGCTAATTTTACCTTATTTTGCTATACTATCAGCAGGCAGGATCACGCTTCAGAAAGAGATCTCCCCTCGATCATGTCTATATGTTCTTCACGACGCATTTTAACTCTGATCAATCTACGTTTATCAACGCTTACAAAAGAATTCATCGCTTTAGAGAAAATAAGTATGGTCACGCAATGTCTGCTTGCTAACGACAGGAGGTGCCTCAGAGTGCGACCATCAAAAAGTACATCGAAACCCAAGGAGAACGAAACCATGAGCGTGTTGCGTTTTCGCTTGGACCCTATCAAAGAACGGGAACACAATCTCTTTCACACCTTCTGTTTGTGTCGAAAGCTACACAACCGAGCACTTGAGGAACGAGTAGTCTACTATCGTGATCGGTGAATGTACATTCGTTATACAGATCAACCCACCACTTACTACCGGCAAATAGACATCGATCAATGAAAGCAAGAAGCTCACGCCTTTAAGCGAAGGCGTGAGCAGTTTACGCAGGTCGTTTGACAACGGGAATCCGCGTGCGCATAAGGTGTAGGATGGTCACGGTGGCAAAAGTCAACGTGAGAGCCCACGAGAGCGCAAAGGTAGAGGCTTTTAGAACCACCTGGATTGATCCATGAGAAGAGAATCAGAAAAAGAGTGACGAGCTATGATAGTGTAAAACAAACCAATGAGCATGAATGGGAACCATTACGATCTTTTAATTTCTTAGCTTCCATCCACCTTGTTGTTTATTTTTGAACATGCCTCATATAAATGTGCTGTTCATCTAGATCTAACTCAACTTCGTCGCCTATCTGAAATCCTAACTGATCACAAATCACATACGGCAATGAAATCATACCTGTTTCATCTATATACACTACCCACTTGGATGCTAGTGGAGCCTCTTCAAAATCAGTCATCTTCATCGCCTCCTGGTTTATTTAGCTTATTCTTTAGCCTCTGTCCCATTGCATCCTAATTTCATGTGACCAAAATCAACGTCATCTCAATCGCAGATAGCAAGCTAACCCCATATCAAGATATATCCATTCTATAGTACCCACTAAACTAATTCTTAGTTAGAATACTTTTCTCTACACCTACTTGTATCCCTTACAAGTGTACAAGGTTATAGACATCCAAGTATTTACTATAGGGCATGTGACTCACTCATAAGTCACGAGGTCTGCATTTATATATCACACAAGTAATCATTTACATTGACCTGAGGAGGGATAGGTGTGCATCCGTTCTATCGTCAAGCGACTTCACTAGTCGGTCGACCCGTGTACGTACATGCTAATGGACGCGTTCATTATGGGGTTCTCCATTCAGTGACTACAGATGGTGTGTATCTTCGTTCATTGAATCGTCAAACAACAGTGAAGGCTGACCATGCTGATCCATTGAATCTTGATCCACTTCTGTTTACTGACACCGGAAATATTGAACTAGAGGAAGTCTTTTGGCCATTCTTCTTTCTACCATGGTTAGCCATCGGTGCCCTTGGTCCATGGTGGTGGTAATCACTATATGTTATCCAGGAGAAAACCATAAGGATGTTTGTTTTCTCCTGGATAGTTTATGAATTACGGAACGACTGTTTGTATCTGCTGAGATCCAACAGTCTCGGTGTTGGCTAATTGAGTGGTTTTCCAATGATGGAGTTGTTCTTTTACCTCTTGTAATTCTGATCTAAATTCCTTCCATCCTTGCAACTCTTGATGTAGATCATTCAAGCGATCAGTTACTTCATTAAATTTTTCAATATTCTCCCTCACATAACGAATCATCATGACTTTTTCCTGTGGTGTAACTGTCCTAAAGATAATCTGTTCCTGATTATTTGGCACAACAGTTAGTTGCTGTTGATCTATTTTACTGGATAACTTACGTAAGGCTGCTCGCAATTCCCTCATATCCTCTTGAGTTTGATCGTAGTTCCTGATCATGACTTCATCTAATTGCGTATGATTGGATGAAGAAGTGTAAGATGGTTGCATCATGACAATCCTCCTTGTTTAAGATACCTCATCATACTCATCAGACTATATTTGGTCTCCTGTCTTGGAGAAAAATAGTGAATTTGCCTATCATGCCTTCTCGACATGAGTGTGGTAACCATGAGGACGAGCCTTCTTACACCCTCATCACATAAGGTGGAATATATTTTCGTACAATGGCAATGTGCCTATAGAAACCACCTATTTCAAATGACGACGTGAAAAAGTCGGCTATCCAAAATTACGAGTAGCCGACTAGCCAATCAACTTCAACCAGGTAATACCTACACCTATTCTCTTTAGCCCAACCCCACTACGCTTCGTGTCGTTCTAACATCTTGAAACATAGACATCATGCCCTTGTTTTTGTCTGGTTCAAAGTCAAGGTGCGATCCCTAAGCCATCACTTAGCATGCGCCGTACCCACCAACTGCGGCTGCGCCTCCACCTGTTCCGTACACATCTGGTACAAACAACATGAACAAAACAAAGATGATTAAAAACACTACCACCCATCGGGTGTACCCACCGAAGACACCATCCATGAGATGGTCTCCTTTTGCACCAATAACTTAGTACGCGCCTCCGCCGTAACCTGGGACGAGCAAGAAGAACAGAACAAAAATAATTAAAAAGACCACAGCCCATCGCGTATATCCACCGAATGTCTCCATATGAAATGGCCTCCTTTCTCATCGCTCACATAAGATACGCTACGAAAGGAGGCCTTTGTGTGGGTGATTTGTCATCCTTTATAACCCAATTGTTGGATATGGTTATGATCTTTCCATGATCAGAGTTGTTCGTCTGGAAATGAGGGTCAGATAACGATAGGTTCCCGTAACGTTGTGGTTACGGGAACCTATCTTACAGAAGTTGCCCTCCTCTTCATCCCTAAAAATCTCTCTACGATTTCTCTTCGCCAGATTCATTCAGAGACCCCGCACGCGACACAGCCCACCATGTTTTTCCCACTGGAGCTACGCGAAACGATTCTTGTTCCGCGACTAAAGTTAAAAGACCAAAAAGAATCTCGTCACGATGCACATGGATCTCTGCCCCAGCGCGAAAGCCCTTCAAAAAATCATGCAAAGTCAAGTCGCCTTGAGAGGTTTTAATCGGCGTAATCTCCTCGGCTACCAGTACCCAGACATCCTCACCTTGGTGCGCAACATCAGGAGAAAACGAATGAACCCGCTTGGAAAGACGACGATTGGTCTGTGGATCCTTCACGATACGATCATACAACAAGTCGATCATCGCATCAGATAGTACTTGATCGTCTGTGGTTGGCTTGCCTGATGTTCCTCTCTCTTTACGTAGTACTTGCACATGTGATGGTTTCTCCCTTTTAGCCATTGACCTCACTCCCCAGCATTTCATGTGTTTGGTGACGTTCCCTTGCTCAATGGCCGTTCTACCGTCATCTTGTATGAGTATATGTACATTTCTCGTCCCACGCCCTATGTATATGTAAAATAAAGGGCTTGCTTCCTTATGGTTTAAAAAGTTCTCTTGTTACCATGGATTCCTTTGAGGAAAGAACCTACATCACATTCCTTCATCCCACATATTGTTAAGTCATGAACAGAGAGGATTCGATCTGTTGACCCGTGATTGCCTAGAATCGTCCTTCGAAAAAAGAGGATTAGTTGACTAGAATGATGAGAAATCATTAGCGGAGGTGGATTTATGTACGATCGCGGTACATTTGGCAACTATACTCGTTGGGCCGTCGTTTTTCTGATCATCTTCGTGCTGTTTTTCTTGCTTGTTCCCAGTTATCAGACGGTGTGCACAACGGGGCCTGGTAACTGATGCGCATGTCCCTTACCCATGGTTTTCAAAGACTCTCGTGGTTCACAAAGTGTACCACATCCCCTCGCCTCCAACATTGGACTAGGGGCCCATGGATATGATGGGGTCACACTGGATTCAACTGGTGATGGTTGTGTTTCTGATTATTTTTGCGTTGTTCTCACTTCTCATTCCATTCGTTCGCAGGGTTCAAGCGCAGCGTACAGTGGGAGAAGGATGTGACCGTATCTGAGGTGCTCACCCAACCAGGACCACTTGAGTACAGGCGTGAGTCGAAGATAGCGTTTGGCATCATCTTTGAGGCATAGTGAGGATTGTAGACAACGCAAACGTTTCAAAAGGATCGCCTGGGGTATTGATAATGCCCCAGGTGATTGGTAGTTGCATACTGGCTAAACGATGAGAGGCATCACATGCTTGTCTGGCAACCATTCGTTAAATAATCTGGTCGTGATCGTTGCTTCACAACCCATGTCGGATGGCCCTCCATCGTGAAGTCACTTGATGGTATTTCTCCCGGTATATTTTGCATGTAAAAAGTACAGTTTTGCAGAGCATGTGTGCATAGAGCACTTCCAACACAGAATAGTAGGAGTTCATATTAGACAGCGTATGTTTTCATTCGTTGAGTCTGCGAGTAGACCTTCACCAGATAACTACTCTGATGATGGATGATCATGGATCCAAATCCATGGCTTCATGAGTTCGTCTATTTGTGTCTATGATTTTGATAGAAGCCCAAGGTAGAAAAAACCTATTATGAGGGTAAAAAAGGATGCTGTAGGTTGACGATAGTCTACATGTCATCATGTGCTACAGACTGGATCAAGCCGACTGAAGCTTTGCCTTTTTAGTATCCGCTCGTTTGTTTCTCCACAATTTAAAATAACCCACGATGATAAATAGTATGAGAATGGTTCCATAAAGAAAGGGGAGACGTTGTTCTAATACCACATCTTTAAAATCAATCGCATCAGACAATGTGCTTGGTAGTAAGGCAATATAAAAAACGAGTGCAGCAATTGAAGGAACAAATCGACGATAATTCGTAGCTCTCACCATGCTTGCTGCTGCCACTGACAATACATACATCATAAAACTTAACCGTACACACATTGCTACTAACCATGCAACGGCATAGATGGACTCAACGTGTTGAATAAATCTTCCGAAATAAATCAATTTCGCCATCTCAATTAATGGAAAAAATAATTGATCATTGGACGGATACGGGAAAACGAATTGCACGGAGAGTACTTGTAAAACGCCAATGATCAATGTGCTTCCGGACACAAAATAAAAAGAACGTTTGAAACTGGAATAACTACGAAGATACGGACGCATCATGAGATACGCAATCAATTCACCAAAAAAGCCAACATGTACTATTCCTTGTTTAAGAAGAGCACCCATCCCCGGGCCAAAAACAGGAGGGATATTATTCAGGTTCGCATTGGATAAAGAAAATACAATGGTAAATAAAATGGTTACTCCAATAAAATACAACATGAATAAACTGGTGCGACCAAGTACCTCTATTCCATAATATACAGGGATGATCATGCTTAACACTAAAATGAATACAATAAGTGCAATGGGTGTTGTTGGTAAGAAAATGCTCCGTATTTGTTCAAGATCAAAGGTTACATTTATAGAGAGATCAAGCATGAGAGCAACAAACATAATTAGGCTAAAAACAAAACCAACAATGGGTCCAAAATAATCAAAGAAATGATCGAATAAATTTTTAGAAGGATCTTTACATAGAGGCAGCATGCATGCAATCACGATAACCATGATCATTTGACTGATCATGAGGAGTAATTCAGCAGCATTATGCCCTGCGTGAATAAGAATTAAAATACTAGAATTCATTTCTTTCCCAACTATCAGGATAAAGAACAGTGAGATGAGTTGCATGGGACTGATATGGCCATCTTTAATCAATCAATATCCATCCTTCATCAATACAGGTATATACAGGTTACCCAGGCACCAAGATTCCATGCATAAACATCATTTTTATACCCTCCCAATATCCTTACTAGAGGGTTCAGAAAACGAAGATTTTGGGACTTACATGGTTTTTTAAAACTTCTTTTTAACTTTTAGCATTACCCATAAGTAATTGTAAAAAAGTGCTGAACACATCCTCTGACTTTGGGTAGATGGGTCTATGCATACTCAATGGACCTCAACGGGCTTCGGTTATCCATACGGTGGGAGATTGTTCACCGAGTCAGAACTTGAAATAATTAGATGGACGATTACCTTTGTCCACACCAAAAGATTCGATGTTATAGAAAAAGTGGGTGGAGCGTTATCAGTTAGAAACATGTGCACTTCTAATCTGCAATCAATACCTGTTTGAAACTGCACCTGTCAAATCATAATTTGTTCTAATCTGCTTTTACCCTACGTGATGATTGGTTACATTGATAGACATAAAAGAAGGAATGCGTGACAATTATCGCAATAGCCTAGATCAATCACCGTTTATGCAACCTATCAGGCATTTCTGAATACTTTTTTCATAACACACATTCATGTGTGATTCATCTAACACAATGCATGACTTTTTATAATAGAATTCAAGAATATCCTTAATTTTTATATCGCAATTTCACCCATGTTCATGTATACTACGATTGTTGTATTGAGCGCTTTCCGTTGCTGCTGTCCCCACAGCTAGCCATCGGAATCCCCTTGGCCGATGGTATTCACATCGACCTTTTTTCATTATGCCCGATGTACATCTGGTTTGATCGTTGATCACTTTCTCCTCCGGAAGGATGCTTAGTACCTATTTCACCGCCAACAAAAGAAATCCAGCTACCGCAACCCATCCAATCGCATGATCGGCCGCACTTCCCGTCTTCACCAGCCGTATGCCTTGTCGTGCTGGAAGTGGCCACAACAGGGGCACACCACCTGCAATTCCATCAGCAATCAAATGAAGCGCATATCCTGCCATCGCAGCCTCCGCACACACTGCCCACAACCCGTGCAAGCTCATCATCATGCCCAGTGAAAACAACCCAATCCCAAGCACGCTATGCGTGAACGTCCGATGACTCGTAAAGACAGCACCCATACTCCAAGCCAAGAAGGCGAGTCCAGCCACGAGTGGCATCACATGAGTGACCACACCGTAGATGGCGAATAACCCCACAGCCCCAAGCGCGATCTTTCGCATCAGATTCGCTCGCGAGAACAACGTAAACGCCAGCAACGCATAACCTACTAGACTAAACGGCGTCAGTGGTACATGTCCTACAAAGAGCACATACAACGCAATCAGCAAAAAAGCGATCCGCCCCACCATCTCTGCTTTCCTTGCTAACAGTGAATGTGATTCATCCAGATCCGGTACAAGCGAACCTAAGACCGCTCCTACCACCACGAGCGCTTCTGGTACAAGATTAACCGTCCGCATCGCTGAAATCGGCTCCCACGGAAAGCGTATCAACAGTGGTGTGATCACCGTGGCTCCAATCGCTCCGATGGCCATATGGGTGCGTCCGAGCATATCACTCATTCCTCTCTTTGATCGGTCATCTCATCGATCGAAAATTGCCAATGGTTCATCGCATCCAACAGTTCAGGTGCAAACTTCTCCATCTGATTCGTGACTTTCTCTGCCCATTCTTCTGCGGTCTGCCCACTGAATTTGATCAGTGTCGTTGACCATCCAGCCTGCACTTGCTGATACGCTTTTGCGGCAAGCATGATGTATTCCCGCAATTTGAAGATGTTGATATCCGATCGAATCAAAAAAAGTAAGCTGATATTGCGCAACTCAGACGGTGGGATCTTCTTTAGATATTGTTCAAACTGATCAGCGTTTAGCGATACTTCGATATCATCCATGACGCACCGCCTCTGCACATACACTTCGTAGCACCACTTCTTGAGGCAACACACAGCCAAATCTGCGGAAATACGACTCTAACGCCTTTAGTTCTGTGCTACTCAGACGATGAGTCTCTTTCTCTGAATCGTTATAGCCCATGAGCTGCAAAACAATAGCTAGTGATTCACGCTTGGAGAGAAAGACAACCATATCCACCACCGTTTTTTCATAAAGCCTAGCTACGCGTCGAATGATGATGTCCCATTCCTTTTCTTCCATACCTACTCACCTCGCACATTCATTTTACCTTGTATGTTTCTCTTGATTGGGCGATTTCGGCACCTTATTCCCATTGTTTTATGATGGCTAGTACACGCTGACGATCGACCTCGATAAAGCGTATACCGATGTGCCGAATCGTCCGATCACATTCATCTTTTTCGATGCGTACGACTTGTCCAATGAATTCGACTCCTTCAAATGAACCTCGCACGCGTTCGTTCATGTTGAATCCGTCAAATCCTGTCCCAATCCCGAACCCACCAGTTGACAGGTTCTCCATCCAGAATTCATCGACATCCCCATGGACACGTTCAATCTTGACGTCTAGTTCGACGTCGATCCAATGGATTCGATATTCGTCAAGTTCCTTCTCTGATGTGCAAAAACCAAGGCGTATATATTTCTGCCCTTCTTCTTCTGCGATACCAAGCACACACCCATCGAATCGGACCATTTTGAACGATTGTTGATTCCTAACATCGACTTTAAGCACTTTTCCGATGGGTAATGGATAGGTGTTGATGAGTTCATCACTAGCATGGATCCAGACTTCTTCCTCTCTTCGTTGCATTGTGGTAATAAATTCTATTGGTTGTTTTTGATCCATCCAGCTCACGGTTGATACTCGATTCACGATGATGATCATCTCCTTTTTTATCACTGTAACGGAAAGTCAACCCCAAAAACCCCCCATTTTCACTCCACTTTTTCATGAAAAACCGCTCACTCTTGTGCAAATAGTGATTCAAGTGTTATCGACAAAAAAGGTCACAGCGATCACGGAGTAACTTGTGGAGCAGAGTTCTCAAAATCGACAGTCTTTGAACTGAGCAAACGACTTGCCACTATTATGGAGGCGTGGAATAGGCGCAATTTGAAGGAGAAGCAATACCCGTTGTACTTGTGAATGGGATCATTTTAATATTCAGGAGGATGGTCGAGTTCGCTTCCGTGCAGCCATGATTGCCACCGGTGTCAACGAAGAAGGATATCGTAAAATTCTCTACATAATGTTTGGGGATAACGAGTCTGAGACGACTTCGTCAAATTTTTTTCTCTTGACTTAAGATCCGAGTTTCAATGGGTGTAGCTAGACCTAATATAAAGTGATGGATACAAAAGAAAAGATAAAGTCAGCCTGTGCTTTACCATCGCTGTGTTCTAATCGTTGATAGCTTGGTGCATTTTCCAGTTTCATGTGTTCTTTACGGTATTGAACGTAACTGCGCACCGTGCGCAAACTTCCTGTAGCCATCCCCATCTTTAAAACGAAAACAGATGTGAGTCCCCGCCTGACGCAATTTTCGAGGGAGGCTACAATCTTTCGTTAGCCAAGTATCGATAATTTTCTTGTACTCGCTGAGTATTGGAACCCATCGCTTAGGCACCTCAATGCTTTATTCCAGTCTTCGTGGTCTGCATACTTTTTGGCGGTTCTCCAGTTCACTTTCGTCTGCTTAGCAATTTCTTGGATAGAATAACCGCCCATTTGTCTGAGAAAATGGATATACTGTTGTTGTGGCACTTTCAACACCCCTCTCACATCTCCCTTTTTATCTTTCGACAGATATAAGGGTAGAGTAATAGTTGGGTGTTTTGGTTTTTTAAACGTGTTGAAAGCCTGCAAAAGCTCTTAAGTATCATGATGGGTAGACCGACTTACGCCAAAAAAGTATCCGTTCCGTGTGGGGATGACCCATTTTGGAACTGTAGCGTCTTCTTTTCAACCATGCCCAAGGTGATATCTCAATGAATGGACCCTGACAGTGTATCCTATACAATTTGAACAGTTTGCCCTTGTAACTCACAGTTCAATCCCGCTTTGGTTGCAGATCTCGGACACGCTTAACCCCACATTGGACCTATATTCTAATATAATCTTCCATCCAAACCAGTACATCCAGTTATCTTTCCCTTCCTTAGTAAAAGTCCTCGAATTCTACCATTGCCGAGTCTTTTTTGGGAAGTACATTGACGACGATAGTTATCAATCTATAATTACAAACTTTGCAATGAGTATTCATTGCGCAAATGCCTAAGCGACTTGCTAAAGAACCTACCCTTCCAATCGCATATCGTCTGCTCTCCCCACTAAAGCAATCAGCCTTCGATGAAGATATTGTGTCTATCCGTAATGAATGGGTTCATGAAGGTGATGTACTAAAGACCATTTATACACTATATACCAATAAAGGGATATACGTCATTTAACACCATACTTGCTGCTCCATAAGGTATGAATTTATTGCGATCCTGCTAGGGATAGATGCACTTCCATAGTGAGCACTCAATCGGCGGGATGAGGCCCGGAGTAAATCCAGGCCTACCTTGGTCTGCGTGCAGTTTCGACAAATGTATGCAATGCCCACGGGTAGGGATGAGGCCGATTGCAACAGTAAAAACGCAATGACCAGTCTAGGTGGTAGCGAATGCGTTGTGTCATAATGTTAGAAGGGTAAAACTATAATACACATAAGGACTAGGAGGGTGAAATCTAGACCCCGGTGGAGTGTACCAAAATGTGTGCAAGTAATAAATAACATCGAAGCTACTTGACGCAAGTTTTTTGGAGGTGCTGTAATGAATTTGGTATCATACGGCCTTGACATAGGTAACAAGTCATTTGCATGGTGCAGGATCGATCAACAAGGAAACATTACAGCCCACTCTTCACCTGATAGCAAATATAAAGAAAAATTCGAACAACTTAAACAAGCTTTACAAAATGATTTGCAAACTGGGGTAGCAATTGCCATAGGGGTTGATGCGCCGATGTGGTCCATTAACGAATTTAAACCCCGTTTTGATCAGGAAGCTCCAAATCTCCAGTGGTACAACCGTAGTGGAGCAGCAGCTACGGCAATGAGTTGGGTGTATTTACCGGATATCCTCAAGTTAATATACAACTCAAAATATTATATCTATACTTCATTGTTCCTCCCCCATCCACCCAAAAAGCCTAGTGTATACCTCTATGAAGGTTTTATGGCAGGTCAATACAAAATCTCTAAAATGTTCTCATCGTTGAAGGGAATTAATCGTGACAAGGTAGACGCATTTGCAGTCGCAGCGGCTTCTTGGATTACAATTACACACCAACAACCGCTAAGTAATACAAATCCATACAATTCCATAATTTTGCCGGCTCCAATAAAAATTATCATCCTTCAATATAATGTGGTCTGTTTTTCGATATGGCATTCAATGGGTTATTTAATCGGATCAAAAATCCTTGATAACCCTCAATCTCCCTGTGATGTTTTCTATTACCCAAACCAAACAAACACCGCCATGCTCACCTTGACTGACGGAAGGTAGGCGGTTTTTTGCCGTATAGGATGGCGGAAGATTTTAAAGGGGGTTGTCGTGTGCTGTATGATGGTGGAACGACAATCATTAACAGGAGCGCATAAAAAAGAGAGACCTCTTAGGTTTGGATGCCTGGTTCTCTTATGCGAACGTGTGATTTAAACCGCGTGGGAGTCAATCATATATGGACTGGAATACCGATGTAAAGAGCTATCTTCGTTTTTGCGAGAACCCAAATTTTACACAGCTTCGCCCTCTGGCATGCATACATTGTCAACATACTATGTTACATAAGCACGGAAAGTTGATACTGTGTCAATAGAGTAGACACAGTATCAGGATGATTAACAGAATAAGAAATGGAAGTGACGGGAAATGGGGATCAGGGATGTGCTCCGCCGAACAGAAGACCATGGATTAGGAAATCAGAAAAAGCGTTTGCCCTTTGGCGTTAAAGGGTCACGACTATGTTTTACATTCTCCCATCCGCGATCCTTTTTGTAGGTACCAATGGCTTCTTTCCACGTAATAGGTTTTTTTTTCTTGCCGGAGCGCTTTCCAGGTCCGGATTGAGTGCTAAACGAAAAGATGGACAAGACTATCTCACCTCTAGGAGACAGTCTTGTCCATTTTATGGGATGCTAAACCTATTTCAATCGATTCACAAACTCCTCGACTGCTGAATCCTTTTGAGCCGAATACTGTTTGGAACGCTTTCGTTGAAGTTCTAGCAGTTCCTTTGCAGCCATAGACGACCGGGTAGATTCCGTTGGTGGAACGACACGTACTCTGGCTTTGAGCGCGGCTAGCGTCATTGGAATCTCCTCCTCTCATAATCAAATTTAGTATATCATGGCTCGTCCGTGGCGCCTACTTCTTCTATATATTCTTGAATCAGCGCACGTTCGAAGTTGGATTCTAGTATATTCACCATCGCTTCCACGAAGGCAGTATCTGTCTCGGTGAACGTATAGTTAATGGAATGAAACCATACAACATAGTTTGCGTTTCCGAAGCAGATAGGAACCACCATGGCGGAACCCCAATTTCCTCTCACTGGAACCACTTGCGGAATACGTATTGCTTCTTCCACGAGTGATGGAAGAGATAGTTCTATTGTCCTAATCCGATCGAAGTGCCCAGTGCTAATGGATGCTTTCATTTCATCTATGTCGTAGCAATTAACAATCGCTTCGCACAAGGTGTTTAGGACGGATTCCGCATCCAGGTCAAGACCTGCCATGCGCTCCTGAACGATACGTATCCCTAATTCAGAAGCCATGGTGCCAAGGGCGGTCATGCGATCCCACTCCAGTTTGCGAAAAGCTTGAAACTGATCCTTCGCCTCTTCTTTCACACGAGTGGCTTCAAAGAGTCCAAAAAGCTTGATTTGTTGCCAATTGGACAACGGAATCCGTATCACATATGAAAGAATACCAAGCAACCCAAAAAAAACGCCGAATAAAATGACAGTTTCGTTGGCGGGATTTTTCAGGAGTACAGTTTGCAATGCATGCCATGAGCCAATGCTTGGTGCATGAACGAAGATTGACCAGTTCATGACGATGAGGTACAAGGCTACGAGAATCATTACGGCAGGCAGAAGGAATGGTTGTACAATTTTCCATGACAAGTTCATGTTTCTTGACTTGATAAGTGCGAGTAGCATCATGCCCGCGAAAATGCCAATGACAAAAATCATCGCGGATAGCAAAAGTGATATCCCCCTTTTGCGGATATATTTCGCTTTAGGATGGTGATTTCCCTTTCGGTCTGAACCTCCCATGGATTTATCCATAGGGAGGTTCAGACCGCTTGATTATCTGGTAACTAGGATGTTTTTATATATCGTAATGCTGGGGGCCGAAACCAGTCATGCTTTTAAGAGATCGGTTTACCCTAATCCATAAGAATCAAAACGAGGTCAACAGCTTCTCCGAAATTGGCTCAGTTTTTCTCGTGAAATCATCTGCATGGGTACACACATTCTTGTTATTAACTAAATAAAGGAATTTGTGGCGTTGTAAATCAGCGTTTTGTTGGCGATACCCCCTTATAGGGCGCTTATAACCATGCATAGTACCCGCTTCGATAGACCTCAAGCACGTTGCACATCCTCTGAACCGAATAGTCGAAGCGGTGATCATAGATGAATGGATACCTTACTTCCGGTCTGGGCTTACGATGCGCAGCGCCTTTTTTAAAATCTCTAGTTCCTCTTTCAACTCACGATTTTCCCGCTCCAAATCCCGCGTTGCTTGCGCATCTGGCTTTAGATAACCAGGTCCGACAAACAGATGCTTTAGATCATTTTTATACTGAGCTATCCAGCCGTATAGAGTTTTCTCGGACATGCCCAAATTCCGTGCTTTATCTATTTGTCTTTGCCAACATGAACACCTCGAATCGATTTACTTATTCTCACACTCTCGATTCATTGTGTCCACCCCTATAGCCTAACAGCAGGATGCTTTCTTCCCGTGGATGCTTGTGGCGTGCCCAATTCAGGCAACAAGATGAACGACATTGCAGAAGCCAAGAAACTAACCGAATCCAACCATAAAGGGATGGAAGGATTGCCATGGATCAAGAGCACCCCTGCAAT
>NZ_JALBUF010000016.1 GCF_022606465.1 Sulfoacidibacillus ferrooxidans | reverse complement strand
TCATGTGGGTCCGCTTTTTTATCGCGCTCTGATTGTCTGCAGGATCGATATGCAAACTGACATGGACATCGGCACCTAGCTGAAAAAAACGCTGCAGATAACCGAAACGAACGATACTTGGCAAGGCCGTCACATAATACACTTTGGTATAGCCTGTGGGTGAGATATACACATACGATGGTTTGACTTCCATGGCGTCCGCTACCGTCATGATATCTTCTATGGTCGGTGTATGATCTTCTAGGTCCTTTGGCTGATCAGTATATACCCTACGTTTTTTGTCTTTTCGTCCAAACCACCACCAACGGTGCTTTTCTTGTGGTTTCTTGTTACGCATGATGGATCTCTTCCTTTCGCATATCTTCGTCCGAAATGGTGGATGCTCCATGTACCGTAGGCGTATGGACAAAGTTTCGAAACGCGTCGCGATAGCGTTGACTCATGGCTCGATCACGATTCCAAAAGTTTTGGATCAATTCAGCGGTGAGGATGCGGTTTAAGGAGAGATAGGGTATTTTCATGCTTTCGAATCCATCCTCCACATAGCTCACTTCTCGCTCTAACCGCTCGATATGTGCTTCCTTTTTTTCGCCTACTTTGGATGGGACACTGACCACAAAGGCGTTCTCCCGGTCGCTCCGTGGTTTTTTGACTTCTTCGCCAAGATACCGCATAAACTGTTCGCCGTACGCCACAAAGGCTGTGTTTCCTTTGTCGCGTTCCTCTTGCAAGGTAGGTTGAATGCGATCATGCACGTAGTTCATGTAGTCTGTATAATTGGCACGCCGTGCCTGCACGGAGATCTGGAAAGGATGGGATAGTCGCACCATCATGTCACGGAATCGGTTGCGCTGAATTTCGATTTCTTGTACGTTCATGGAGTTCAGGTTGAGATTGTCGACACGCAGAATGCGTTTGAGCTTTGTGCGATAGCGTATCGCATCGCTGTCATCATCAAACCCATCGATCGGAAGAAAGGTTTGAAGAGGATGATGCTTTTTCGTGGACGAATCCTGTGAGGATGTCCCTTGCGTTCTAGACTTTTGCAGATCCCAGAGGACCAAGGCAACAAAGGCAAGGATGATGCCACCGCCCATGATAACCAAACGATTCATCGTCATTCCCCTTTCTGTGCATGGATGCGTACTCTGTATTCGCGATCATACATCAGTACTTTTGGCCGTAGCATGAAACGGATCGAAAGCAGAATCAGTTCGGCGAGAGACCAATCACGCCAGTGAAGAGCCGCAAAAGCAAGTCCGAGGATAGCTCCTGTGATGATCGGTAGAAACGGGTTCATGTGGAACCATCCGGCTAACAGTGTCATAGGAATCACGATCGGTGCTGAAAACCCTAAGCCGATGACAAAGTGGAGGATCTGTTTTGTGTTGACGCCAAAGGCGATGGTTTCGCCTTCGGTCAAGGGTACAGGTGATTGAATATCAAGCATACGATAGCCTCCCTTCCCTACTCACACGAATTCGTGAGCAGGGCTTTCTATGAGTTGTGGTTTACTTAAGTCCGCTACCGAAGGAATAGAGAGCGCCGATTAGGAGTTGTGCACCACCGATGAGCACCGCTCCAATGGCGACATGTAGCAAGTGGCCTTTGGCTTCCTCCCGTTTTTGCGCATTGATGCCCCCACGCATAAATCCAATCACCCCACGGTACAGCTCAAACAAGACCCAAGCGCCGCCAATGACGCTAGCAGCTCCTACGATATCGTTGATGATGGTGAAGACGATCGTAAATATCGAGTTCGAGGATTGTCCATTCGATCCGACGATATTTTGCATGCCTGACGGCACCGTAAGGTTGTTACTTGCAGCGTAAGCTGGAACCGTCATGAGCATGAAGGTGACGAGAAAAATGTAGAGTTGTTGCATGCCATGGTTACATCGTTTCATCGACATCAAGCCTCCTTCGTATTAGTGAAAATAATCGTTGATACTGAGCACAATGCCAGGCCCGATCGTGCCGATGACAAAGCCTGCAATCGAGAAAAAAAGAATACGAGTACCTGTCCCTTTCCAACGGCTTTGATGGACCGCCGCACCGATGAGAAACACAATCGCACCAAAGAGCACGCCTAGTTCTGCAAGCAGATAGATCCAATCAAACCCGATCAGGATGAGATGAATGAATCCACGGGTGGCTTGATCCACTAAGGTTTGCGGATTGAATGGGTGGATGGCTAAGGATTGTTGCAACTGCTGTTGAAATTGACGAGGATTCACCCATGATTACCTCCTTTCTGTTTCATCGTAGAAGAAAGTCAATCCCAAAAACTCTCTACTTGCTCTTCACTTTTTTGCGTGAAGAGCATCGATGGGCATCAAATCTCCCTTCCTGATAACAAGCGTAGTGTATTGTCAAGCACAAAAACCCTCCATTTTCACTCCACTTTTTTTGCATAAAAAAAAACGAATAAAAAAAGTGGAGTGAAAATGTATGAGTCATCGACTTGACAGGGATCTATGATATGTACATAGAAAGGAAGGATGAAAACAATATGGACGAAACCATTCGCATAGACTATGTAGACCGCATTCAACATGTGTATAGTTTGTATCCCACGTCGGACGACGAGTTGGCGTATGCAAGAGGGATTGAAGAAGAAGCAGAAGTGATTGAAGTGGTCACTCAAGGCGAAGCGTGCACCGTGACAGTCCATACCACGCAAGGGGTGTATCATTTTACGCGGTTTCGCACGGACTATGTGGGGCACTCATCGAGAATGCTAGTGAGCTTGCTCGCTCATTTTCGGGTGGGGTTATCGTTAGAGTTTATTGTTAGCCATCAAACCTTCACCGTATATATCATCAGTAGCAAAGTAGCTGTCGGTCAACACGATTATCTGCTCGCACAACGTCTAGGCATCTATACGCTGGTCGAACCTGTCCAGCTCTTGTTGTCGATACGCGCCATGGATTCGATCTTGGCTTTAGCCGATAGGTATCACATAGAACCCGAACTCGTCGTCGAACAATTACTAGCCAAAGAAATGGAGCTAGTAGAAGCAGACCATCGTTGATCGCAACAAGGCCATGAGAGATGCACCCTCATGGCCTTGTTTTTTGCAAGTCGGTGTGGATTCAATCATCGTTCTACTCGCTATGTAAGACGTTGTATTCGGCCATCATGCGTAAAGCCTCGTCAATACCATATTGTAGATAAAATGCATAACCCACTTTAATTTTGAGTCGGGCGATCAGTTTGTCCACGGCACCCGTCGAGTAATACGTCGTACAAGAGGCCTTGATCCGTGTCTCATCAGCAATATACCGTAGATGATATTGCTGATACAGATCGGGATCTGTCGACCGCATATGTTCGATGAACGCATGGATAAAAGGAAACCATGGAGGAACCACCTCTGTTTTGGGGAGTGAGGTCAACATCTTCATGAGAGTTAATGCGCTTCCGCCAATGGTCATCCACTGGCTTTTTAGTTCTGCTTCTAACGTCCTATTTTTATGTTTCACATACGCATGATCATCGACAAATAACACGGGATCAGGTTCTTCTGTTCCATACAGAGGAATAAAGGTCTGTTTCGTTTCGGTTTCATCTAAATAGACTAAAAAGTGATCGGGCTTAATTCCATAGGCCACTAACCCGTCTGTATAGTAAAACAGTTCGTCTAAAAATTCTTGTGGTGGTAAATCTGAATTGGTGATTCTGGTTTTGTCGTTATTGGCGACAATCACGTAATTATACCCCATCTCTCGCCAGCCCCCCCATGAGTGATTTCTTTCTCTATCACAAGCGTATCAAAAAAACAAGCCCGAAAACCCTCCATTTTCAATCCAATTTTTTTGAGCAAAAGGTCAGGCGGCAATCATCACACATCGTCAACGACGGTAGATGGACGAGTTGTACATGCGTGCATGGTGGTCGAAGGGAGAGCAATGGATGCACCCAAAAAGGAAATTGTATGTGGATGTACTCTTCCATCGTAGAGGCAATGAGGAGATAGGCTTTATGTTTTTCGATGCTATGTAATGCACGTTGCATGATATCCACATGTCCACTAGCTATTTTGCGTTCTTGTTTTTTGAGCCAAGCAAGATCAATCAGTGGTTTATGTGGGAAGGTATCGCTCATCTGTTTCTTTTGTCTCTGCTTATAGGTTCGAGTCATAACTTCTACCCCACTTCGAATATATGTTCGTATAAAGTATATCATACATATGGCGGATTTAGCATAATAAAACACTAAAATGTTAATCTAATAGGAAACTAAACGTTTCTTATGGGTGTATTTTGTACGTGAAAAGTACGTAGTTTTGCAGAGTATGTTAGCATAGGGCACTACCAACACAGAATAGTGGGATTTCATACTAGACAGCGTATTCGCACCGTTTAGCGACCTTGCTGTTCACATCAAAATGATTCAAACTGGTCCAATTCGTTCTGATCGTGCCACAATCCTTTGCTTCCTGTTTTGATTTTTCCAACTAACGATGATTGAACGGGTATTTCTCGTGTTGGGAACCACGGTCTCTGGTGCTCAACAACGATAAAAAGCACCTCATCCGATCCCATCCCCACGAAATTTGGGAAACCACCGTCATGCAAAGCCTCTAGCCCAAAATTCTTCTCCAGTTCCACTACAATATTTGCAGGGTGAATGACTGGCAAACCAATTTCAGATACCCCCTGTTACAGCAGTCGCTGAGAATGTCGTCGCATTCGAATGAGCCAGTGTATGCCTAGCGATGAATTCCGCAATATTACCAGAAGGATCATGGAAATATCAGGAGTGTGCATTCCAGAATGGTCCTTAGTCGATGAGAGATTCTCCATCTGCGGGTAGGAATTGAACACCGCGTTCAACTAACCATCTCATACTATCTGATAACAGATTAGACGGAATGGTAAAAGCTTATCGTTCCGATGATCTCCAATAATTGAATCACAATCCCAACGATACTGATGATGAATGCAATGGACGACATCCTTGCAGAACCGAGCGTGGCCTTTTGATATTTCGTGTTCCTTCTCGAAATCAAAAAGCCTATGACACCGAAAATTAAGCCAAGCAACGGAAGTACAATGGACAAAACCGACAAGATCAGTGCAACGATCCCGTTGTTTCGAGCTAGGGAATCTGGATCATCCCCAGAAGGATGATTCAAGTTATTAGGCCCATTGCGCAGGCTATCCTCATCACCAAACCGTTCGATGGATATCCGGATACTATCCTTTTCGCAATAGCCTAGTTGTTGTAAGGTTGTAGCGGCCTCCATCAAGTGATTTCGCATTTCTACTTTCAATTCCGCCACTTCCGGGCTGTCCTCTACATCACTATAAATGGACTCAACATACTGATCGATCTCACGCATTGTGGGCAGCTCCCTCCTGTAAATTAGCCCAACGGTTCACAATCCAAGATGTTAGCAATGAAATCGTGGGAGAAATTACGGATGTTGGCGATTAGAAATCCTCTTTCGTTAACGCATCTACAAGTTTAAAAAACGACGGGAAACGTCT
The DNA here is from genome assembly GCF_022606465.1 of Sulfoacidibacillus ferrooxidans. NCBI lineage: Bacteria > Bacillati > Bacillota > Bacilli > Caryophanales > Alicyclobacillaceae > Sulfoacidibacillus > Sulfoacidibacillus ferrooxidans. The sequence goes on along the minus strand of NZ_JALBUF010000016.1, from coordinate 35,094 downwards.
GCTTGTATGTTCAAGCAGACAATCCACACATCCACTCTTGAGTGGATGTACTTCGAATGTTCTGCCATTGTTATATTGATTCAATGCATATACACACGGAATCTCTGCTTGAATACAAGCGGCATTCACGATTCGCTGCGCCACATAGGCGGGTTCATCCATAGCGCAAAATACCCATGATGATCCAGAGAGAATTTCTCGTACAGAATCAATATCGGAGAGCCGTTTTGTCCAAGTCTGGACCCGTATAGCGTCATTTATTTTTTTACATAGATAGCAAACACCACGAGGACTTTTCTGGCCCTCGTGGTGTTTACTATATTACATTTGCTTTACTAAAATGTTTAAATCTTCTTCAGATTCAACGTTAGAGTGCATTTGATAAGCTATGGCCATCATATCGGAGAGAACCATAACGACCGTCCAAGTGTCGAGAAATAGATCATCTACTGGATAGCTTGATGTGTATCCATTGAGTACAGCCTGACGATCTTCAGGTAGATTCCATCTCCAAAGATCCCAAGCCGGATGGCTTATGTATGCATCGCCGAAATCAATGAGGCCGGAAAAGCGCCCAGTTGATGAATCGACAAACGTATGTGTGGGTCCGGGATTGGAGTGCAATGCAACACGTTCTCTTGAATGTGGCAGTTTAGAAAGTGCTTTTTCTACTACTTGTTCCGGGGTGAACTTTAATGACCATCGTACTTGTTTATCGTAAATGCGTGTAATGATTCCCTGAAAAGACTCTTCAAAACGGGATTTCACCTCTTCGAAATTCGAGTCACCAGGAAACTGGTTACTTTCAATGAATGGTTCTTGTGACATCGAGTGAATCGAACGTAACGTTTGACCAAGTGTGTAGAGTGTTTCTTTACGGCTATTCCTTGATAAAGTGGTATTCACAATAGCGATACCTGGAATACGCGTCATGACAGTGTATTCTATGTCATGCTCTCGACCATATCCAAGTACTTTCGGGACTTGGATATGTTTATCTAATGCTAACTGATTTAAGAAAAATACTTCTTTTTCTAAACTCGTTCGAGGACGCAATTGCTGTGGACGTTGCACTTTTAAAATGATGTGGTCATCCACTGCATAGGTGCGGGCTTCTCCGCCAGATTCATCAACTTTGGTAACTGCTTTTACATCCGGAACATATTTACGCACAATATCTAGTACTACTTCATGACTATGAATAGGATCAGGTGCATTGGGTTGAAGATATATATCTTTCGCCAATTGAATTCCTCCTTGGGGATCAATTGAAAGTTTTCATGCCATAGTAAAGAAAGAACTGGTCTACAGAACGATTTTCAAATCATATGAAGACGCAAAACCGCAATGATTTCAGTATATTGAAGGGCAATACAATCGTAATCGAATGCATTCAGCAATTGGGTATAAAACCCCGCAACAAATGGAGCATCTATGATCTAACTCAGTGTCTTAAAAAGTTCTTCTTTTTGTGTTTAGCACCTTGACAGAAGTCCATTTACACTATCGATCTACGAACAAGTAGGAATCGGCTGCGCTGACCCCTAATTGTTTAAGCAGATACTCTTCCTTGTCGCAAGCAAATTGTACTCATCCACTCATTGTTTTTGACATTCAGGAACGGATGTAATCTGAATGTCAACGGTTCCGCCCATGGCTTCCGCAATTTTTTTGAGTTTGTCAATGCTTATATTTTGTTTTCCGTTTTCGATACGTGCGATTTCACTTTGCTTTGTATGGACCTTCTCCGCAAGTTGCTCCTGGGTCAGTCCAGACTTCATCCGAAGCTGAATGAGCTGTCGAGCAACCTCATGTTCCAGCCTGCTTTCTTCCCAAGCCTTACGAAATTCATGATTTTCGAGACGTTTTTCGAGATACTTCTGAAGGTCACTCATTGCCGTCACTTCCTTTTTTCTTCCGCTTTTGTTGCTCCAAAAAATCATTTCGATATCCGATAGCCCGTTCAATTTCTGCTGGTGGGGTTTTAGGCGTTTTCTTCGTGAATCCACTGAGTAAGATCAGGCGTTGATCTACCAAGGTGAAAAAGAGAACACGAAAGATATTACTCCCCTGTTTTGTCCGTAAGCATCGGATATTTTCGGTTATATTCTCGACGTGAGGCATACCGATTCCAGGTCCAAATTCCTCCAGTAAATCCATCGACCGCAACACCTTGGCAGTGTGTTTGTCATGGAGTGAGTCTAACCATTCCACGATAGGACAATCGTCATTGCTTTTCCTGTTTCCTGTAGAACTCTGTGCTCCATGTCATGTCTTTAGTATAACATATGTGTTATGTTATAAACATGCTACACATAGCGCATCTAAATTTGCCTAAATTATGCGGCGTACACCGGATGATTGAGGTGGGATCGGGCACTGAGGATTCACCAACGAAGAGAAAGCGGGTGTGATCTCATGACCGACCACCCACATGGCAGACACTTCGACGATCGTATCTTCTAATGGATTTGTACCTGTTGTTTCTGTGTCGATGACCAGAAATCGCGCTTGGGACATTTGACATCACCTTTCACTCGGCTTTCAAGTGCCACTTCGTTTGACAAGCAAATGCCTCGATGACTTCTGAGGATAGATGTTGCTCTGTCCGTACACCCACTGCTTTGGCAAGGTACACACTGGGTGTCTTGATCACACCGGGAGTGATCTGTTCAGCTAAACGAATCAACTCATCTTAAAAGGCTAGTCAATTTTTCTGCAGTTGTATTTTCCCATCTGTGAAGTATGGATGCATGGACACCCTACTCTGATGAAATGTAAGCAATCGTTTTTCTTCTTTAGGCAAATCAGAACAACTTCTAGTTTGAAAGATGTGGTGTAATTCTTTCTCGTAGTCATAATTGCACCTTAAATGTCCCTTCTTAGATATCTGGATATCTGGGACTACTATTATAGAGAGAGTCGATCAAAAATCATTAAGGAAAGTATGGAGTTACGAGATTGTTGGCATATACACGATAGGAAATAATTAACAGATAATCATAAGAGATAAAAACTTATAATATTAACTATTTTACACTGGGTCTTATTCTTACAATAAATTTTTATCCGTTATAGTGCAACCGTGTTTGCGCTTACACAATATTTTCGTATTTTTACGCAGTTGACTTACCTCTCTGCCCCGTTTTACAATTAAAAGACTGATTTACTAACGGACTCAACACTCGGAGAATGACCGAGTGTTAACGCATGATTTCAATTAAGAATTTGCCCATATTTATAGGGTTTTTTATTGTCGATTGAAAGATTGTTACTAGGATACTGGACTCTCATGAGAGTTGAGAGTCAATACCAATAAATACACGAGGGTGAGGTGTTTTGTTATTTTTCAAAACTTAAAAGATGAATGGCTATCGAATGTCCGTAAGGATGTACTATCTGGCATTGCGGTTGCATTTGCATTGATTCCAGAGGCCATTGCTTTTTCAATGATTGCTGGGGTCAATCCTATGATTGGCTTATACGGAGCCTTTATCATCAGTGTTATTGTATCCATATTTGGCGGTAGACTAGGAATGATTTCAGGGGCCACAGGATCCACGGCTCTTCTTATGGTATTACTGGTTAAAAATCACGGAGATCAGTATTTATTTGCTGCTGGCATTTTAACCGGTATCATTCAAATAATGATGGGTATTTTTAAGTTAGGGCGATTTATCACATTTGTGCCGCATACTGTTGTCACTGGATTTGTGAACGCTCTAGGTATTCTTATTTTTCTAGCTCAGTTGCCTCATATTGAAGGCGCTGGAATGGTTGCGTATGCTATGGTAGCAACTACTTTAGTTATTGTTTATGGGTTGCCACATCTTACAAAAGTGATTCCCTCAGCTATTGTTGCAATTGCCTTTATGACTGTAGTAAGCATTGTTATGCATCTTCATTTACAAACAGTAGGGCAGATCGGGGAGCTATCTGGACATTTGCCCTATTTCCATATTCCATCGGTGCCCTTAAATTGGAATACCTTCATGATTATTTTACCGTACTCTTTTCCAATCGCGTTGGTCGGTAGCCTAGAAACACTTCTTTCAGCAACTGTAGTCGATGATTTGACAAATACGAAGAGTAATAAAAACAAGGAAATTCGCGGACAGGGTATAGCAAACCTGGTAACTGGTTTTTTTGGGGCAATGGCTGGTTGCGCAATGATTGGTCAAACCGTCCTCAATGTGGAATATGGTGGGCGGAAGAGATTGTCCACCTTCATTTCGGGAGCCTTTTTAATTTCTTTAATCGTGCTTTTTCGACCAATTGTTAGTGAAATTCCTGTGGCCGCACTAGTTGGCGTGATGTTTATGGTGGCAGCGAATACATTTGAATGGAAGTCAATTGGTCAATTGCATAGAGTTCCGAGAATAGAAGCTGTCATTATGATTCTCACAGTAGTTTCTGTGGTAGCGACAAACGATTTAGCTATTGGCGTATTTGCCGGAGTTGCACTAAGTGCCGTAACGTTTGGTTGGAAAATTGCCAGACTGCATGCAACAACTTCCACTGATAAGGAAGGTGTAAAAATTTACATTCTCCGTGGACAAATGTTTTTTGCGACTATGACACATTTTGTGCAATTATTTGACGTTCATGTGGATCCTCAAAAAATCATTATTGATTTTACACACACACATATCTGGGATCATTCTTCTGTCGTAGGTATACAAAGAGTGATTAACAGATACAAAGAATGTAATAAAACGGTTCATTTTATTGGCCTCAATGAAGAAAGCAAAGAATTACTCGATAAATTCTCGTCCTTGAAGTCTGCTTGATAGAGTAGGCCGCCCCTGTCGAGGCCAGTCCATCAATGAACGGCTCGTGCGGGTTTCCAGCAAACCGCTCTACGTCACTTACTTTCGAACTTGCGTACACGTTTTTTTGCTCAGTGGTCCATTGAGACCAATAGACTGCATGGTTGGCCTTACGTTGCCGTATTGCTAAGGCTGCTTTTTCCCGACGCTGACGAATGATAGCCAAATATTCATCATTCGTCAGTGGTTGGCCTGTGGTATTAAGTCAATAAAGTGGACACCACAAAACAGAGAAATGATAAGTTTTCATATGCTACTATGAGTACTTTTGTCCTACTTAACTTGCTTGAATTCTCAGCGCTTGGGAATATCTCCCTTCGTCCTCAACTGGTGTAAGAAATCCATTGAATGGGTGTATTTGCGCCGGGTTGTACTCAATCTCAATATACTCAAAGATCAACTGATTAACCTGCTTCCTTGTCTTTAACTTTTCCAGATAGACAAGTTCGCGCTTGCGTACGCTATGAAACGATTCGTTACAGGGATTGTCAAAATAATTCTCCTTGTGACTCATGCTACCTATCATCTCATACTCTCGTAACTTATCCTGATAAGCCTGCTTTAGCGCAGCATGCACAGTAGTTTCTTCATCATTCGCGAATCTGCACGCAGCCAACGATTTTACGGCTGTACAAGTCCATTAGGCTCGCAACATAAAGCATCCCTCAGCAGTCGGTATACAGGTAATATATTCCATATAACTTGATTGGGGCGCTCCAATTCGAATATCTGCTGACGCATATGCTCTTGAACTGAGTCATCGTGGTTTGAGTATGCGTTCGCCCTCTTGACGTAGCACTTGCGTAACTTTCGAACTACCATACAACCGTCTCGATTGCACAAAGATCTGATGGATTCGCCTGGTGATTCGTTTGCGGCGCTTGGAACGCTCACTCTCTGGCCGATTACGCCACGTATAGTACCCGCTCCGAGATACACCCACTACTTTGCACATCTTCTTAACCGAAAATGTGAAGCGGTCTCTATCAATACATGGATAGTTCATTTCTGTTCGTTCATGAAGATGCGTGCTGCTTTTTGTAAGATTTCATTCTCCTCTCGAAAATCCCGTAAATCTCGCTGCAAATCCAGTATCGTCTGGACTTCTCGCCTAAGATACCTGCAACGAATGGGGTGGATGAATTCTCAAGATACTTTGACATCCAGCCATACAATGTCTTTTACGACATACTTAGTTCGCGAGCCACTTGGCTAACTGATTTTACACGCTCTAAAACTAATTGAACTGCATGAAGTTTGAATTCCTTGTCGTATTTCTGTGTCACGGGGCTCACCTTGGATAACCTTATATTTAGATCCGTTATGCCCACTATACCATCTTAATACCATAATCAAGAAAAACAAGACGATGATGATTAAACATGCAACTATTTTACGGGGGTTCCTCCAAACATGCCCCCATCAATACGCACGCCTTCTTTGCCATATACTTTTATAGGTGATGCCCATTTGTTATGACGCTGTGGTGAACATATAACCTGTGCATGTCTGGATGACTCTTCTGGAACGCAAGGCGAATTTCATGCATGTATTGGCAATACGTGAAAGTAGTCAGAGAGATGGGGTTGGTAATGAGGCTCAGACTGTTGCTTCTATATGCCGTGATGAAGCGGGTGGGGCGAAGATAGATCACGTTTTAAGGTGGCACAGACGTACAAAGCGAGAGTCAGTAAAAGATACGCAGCGTGTTGCAAAGAAGCAGAAGCGCTCAGCTTCGGGTCGCAAGAAAAAAGCAAAAGTATCTGGGGCAAAAAAAGAGAGCCAGTCGAAGCAAAGGGCGCGTAAGCGCCTCAAATAAGTCAAAAGGGCGCAATATCCTCCGTGTTGGCGGCGCTCACTAAAAACAAAAGGGAATTTCTCTTCAAAACCGAAGTCTCCACAAGACGTAGATGATCAAAAAGAAAAGATTCTCCTGACGACGAGCGCCTTATATCCCCAGCACTGAAGTGCGGGGCTTTACGGCGCATTCGGTAATGAAGAAAAGCATCCGCAGTACCCAGCATGAGCTGAGGGCACGGCGGATGCTTATCACCCGATCAACGTTCTCAGAGAACGATCACCAAAACCAGAGTCCCCATAAAGCATAGATGATCAGAAAGGACACTGCCCATCGTTGCCAACCATATCCATTTACCTGACCTGATCGTATTCCATAGCCACTACCTGTGGCGCCGCCATATCCCACTCGGGGGTATCCACCGCCTGGCCAAAAGGCAAGAACCATGTCAAGCTTACTTTCATCATCAGCGGTCACTGGTTTGGCAAGATGCTGTGGCACATATTGACTCGGAGAAACCACGATGGCTGCGTTGGCTGTGACGTGTTCGATACGTCCGATATGATGCCCATACAGGGTACGAAACTGAATCCATTGTCCAACGTGTTGTTCGCATTGTGCTTTGGTACACATGATATTCACCTCCCAACACTTTACTACAATCTATGGGGGTTATTCTGTTCAAAACACGGCCAATGAGAAGTGAACTGCGTCCATGAGTGTAATGCATTATTACATTATAAGAATAAATTGTATATATTCGATTTGAATTCACCACCAAGATACGTGGTGAAATGAGAATATCCACGTGGCGAATGACCTTCGATCAGCACCCAATTATTCATTTCTCAATACCCTTACTTTAAAAATGGTTGCGCGAAGGTCACGCACTTTACATGTAATGCGAATGAAATGCGGAATAATTGGCTTGAAGCCGATCGCTGTCAAATCCTAAGTATAGGGATTGGGTTAAATTTTTCAATATTCTCCCTCATATAACGAATCATCATGACTTTTTCCTGCGGTGTAACTGTCCTAAAGATAAGCTGTTCCTGATTGTTTGGCACAACCGTTAGTTGCTGTTTATCTATTTTACTGGATAACTTACGCAAAGCTGCTCGCAATTCCCTCATATCCTCTTGTATTTGATCGTAGTTCCTAATCATGACTTCATCTAATTGCGTATGATTGGATGAAGAAGCGTGAGATGGTGCATCACGAAAATCCTCCTTATTCATGAACCTCATCAGACTATATTTGGTCTCCAGTCTTGGAGAAAAAATAGTGAATTTGCCTATCATGCCTTCTCGACATGAGTGTGGTAACCATGAGGACGAGCCTTCTTACACCCTCATCAAATAAGGTGGAATATATTTTCGTACAATGGCAATGTGCCTATAGAAACCACCTATTTCAAATGACGACGTGAAAAAGTCGGCTATCCAAAATTACAAGTAGCCGACTAGCCAAACAACTTCAACCAGGTAATACCTACACCTATTCTCTTTAGCCCAACCCTACTACGCTTCGTGTCGTTCTAACATCTTGAAACATGGACATCATGCCCTTGTTTTTGTCTGGTTCAAAATCAAGGTGCGATCCCTAAGCCATCACTTAGTATGCGCCGTACCCACCAACTGCGGCTGCGCCTCCACCTGTTCCGTACACATCAGGCACAAACAACATGAACAAGACAAAGATGATTAAAAACACTACCGCCCATCGGGTGTACCCACCGAAGACACCATCCATGAGATTCTCTCCTTTTGCACCAATAACTTAGTATGCGCCTCCGCCGTAACCTGGGACGAGCAAGAAGAACAGGACAAAAATAATTAAAAAGACCACAGCCCAGCGCGTATATCCACCGAATGTACCCATATGAAATGGCCTCCTTTCTCATCGCTCACATAAGATACGCTACGAAAGGGGGCCTTTGTGTGGGTGATTTGTCATCCTTTATAACCCAATTATCGGATATGGTTGTGATCTTAAGATGATCAGAGTTGTTCGTCTGGAAAATGAGGGTCAGATAAAGATAGAACCCGTAACGTTGTGGTTACGGGTACCTATCTTACAGAGGTTGCCCTCCTCTTCATCCCTAAAAATCTCTCTATGATTTCTCTTCGCCAGATTCATTCAGAGACCCCGCACGCGAAACAGCCCACCATGCTTTTCCCACTGGAGCTACGCGAAACGATTCTTGTTCCGCGACTAAAGTTAAAAGACCAAAAAGAATCTCGTCACGATGCACATGAATCTCTGCCCCAGCGCGAAAGCCCTTCAAAAAATCATGCAAAGTTAAGTCGCCTTGAGAGGTTTTAATCGGCGTATTCCCCTCGGCTACCAGTACCCAGACATCCTCACCTTGGTGCTCAACATCAGGAGAAAACGAATGAACCCGTGTGGAAAGACGACGATTGGTCTGTGTATCCTTCACGATACGATCGTACAACAAGTCGATCATCGCATCAGATAGTACTTGATCGTCTGTGGTTGGCTTGCCTGATGTTCCTCTCTCTTTACGTAGTACTTGCACATGTGATGGTTTCTCCCTTTTAGCCATTGACCTCACTCCCTGCATTTCATGTGTTTGGTGACGTTCCTTTTCTCAATGGCCATTCTACCGTCATCTTGTGAGTATATGTACATTTCTCGTCCCTCGCCCTATGTATATGTAAAATAAAGGGCTTGTTTCTTTGTTGCTAAAAAATTCTTTTGATGAAATCAGGACGGATGGAGACAATGCGGAATCAATGGATTAAAATCGCAGAGATGTTCATTCAGACCCTGCTATACGCACTTGGTAGGAATCTAATCCGATCTAAGGATTGGTAGCAGCCTGTGGCAACCATGGGAATCTGCGCGCTCCTTTTAAACCGCATTTATCTATATAACGTCTCCCGAAGTGAGAGTGATGTAATAGGGCCATACTCAGCACGAAAAGAGACTGAATTCTGGCCACCACTCAACCTTAAATACCCACTTTATCTATTTTTATTATCCGTTTCACATCACCGCGGATATTTCTAGGTGATAATTACTAGATTAGGTATAAAGACTCAAATCTAATTTTGAAGTTTAAGCGGAAAGACATGTTACTGACTATGTCTAAGAAATTTTTTATATCGTAATAACATTGCAACTCGCCACGGTAACAACATGCCAAATGCCAAAATGAAAAACATCCCTCCTGTTTGTGCAATTGTTACAAGTGTCCCAATGTAGCTATCCAACGCAAGACGAATAATCAGTAACGTTAACAATACAAAGATAAAAGTTGGCGACCTTTTTAAATAGATGTCACCATCTACTTTTTTCATATGAGACGTATAAATTAAAGGTATGGAAAAAAAGCATCCAACAAGAAAAGTAATCAGTGCGTACGTCCAAGGAATTCTGATATCAGGAACTAGAAACATCAAAAAACCGGTTATCATTCCAAGCGGTGGCATAATAATTTTCATCGTCGAAGTGGGTTTTTTAGCCGCTTGCAGGCGAATTACGATCACGATCAAGGCACCCACGATGATCGCGATCATACTGATCAATTGCAACATATGAGTAGATAAAGAAAACAAAATACCCTCATCTCCTTATTATTAGTCCATCAATAGTCTGAGGTACCTATTGTGACCACTCCCCATGGGGCTTCTCAGCACACGCATGACGCAACCGCTTACGTTACATTCTGAAAGCTCAGTCCAAGCCATGTCAACATACTAGTCTAACGCACGTTTCAAGATGTTTTGTGCCGCGGTTACGTCCCGATCCTGAACATAGCCACCATGATTGCACCTGTGTACACGCTCAGACAGTTTCTTAGGAACGATTTCCCCGCAATTCGAGCAGAGTTGACTTGTGTTTTTGGGATCGACTAGCACGACACGACGACCAGCTTCTTCCGCTTTTTACGTGGTGTACTGTACGAGTTGATGCCAAGACGCATCAACGATGCTTTTGGCAAAGTGGTGATTTTTCACCATTCCTTGCACGTTCAGATGTTCAAAAGCAATGAGTCCATAGCCACGGACTAGTTTTTTAGACACTTTGTGCGCGTAGTCCCTGCTTTGATTCGCGATATGCTCATGCAATCTCGCTAGCTCTCTAACGGCTTTGCGACGACGAATAGACCCCTTCTTCTTGCGTGATACGGATCGTTGCTTTCTATGCAATGTTCGTTCGGATTCGCGCAGGAATTTTGGCTGTTCGTAAAAATCCTCATCGGACGTAATCGCAAGATGCTTGACCCCAAGATCGATCCCAACGGTGGCATTCGATTCTGGCAAGGAATTCAGCTCCACTTCGCATGACAGACTGGCGCAATACTTACCGTTTTTCACCATGACAGTACAGGTTTTTATTTTTCCTTGTGGCTGGCGATGATGTTTCATTTTCACTTCGCCAATCTTTGAGAGTGTTCATTGATGACCATGGATCGCATAGCCACCCTGTGGGTACGTGAAAGAGTCATATCGTCCTGCTGATTTGAAACGTGGATACCCAGGCGTTTCACCTGCCTTTACACGACGAAAAAAGGCTTGAAATGCTTGGTCGAGTCGTTTCACCACATCTTGTAACACCTGCGAATGAACCTGTTTTAGTGTTGGAATGTACTTTTTGCGCTCATTTAGCGTATTAGCCTGATCATAGTCATTCAGCGTAGTCTTGTCCGTTTTATAGGCGAAACGCCGTTCGTCAAGCAAACGATTGTAGAGCAAGCGACATCGTTCTAAGGTAAACTGGATGTTCTCTTCTTACGCTTTCGTAGGATAGAGTCTATACTTATACGCTTTTCGCATGGTCTCACCTGAATTTCTGCTCTTCGATATACTTCTTGATCACATCCAGTTGAACAGTGTCTACTGTAGCGACAAAATAGGCATTCGTCCACAGGGAAGGCAAGCGACTTTTGATGGATTTGAATTCATCACGAAGAACTTTGGACGTGTATTCCATGAGTTGTTTAATGACTTTGTGAATCCCGTATTGCGAATCGCACTTGATGAGAAGGTGAACATGATCAGACATGATGTCCATGTCAACGATTTCAGCCTGAATGTCCGTTGACTTTTCCCAAAGCAACGCCTTTAACCTTTCGTCAATGGGTTCAGCAAGCACTTTACGGCGATACTCCGGGCAAAAGACAACATGGTATTTACAATCGAACGTGACATTGTGGTTTGAATCAACATCTCTACTCAGGATGAATCACCACAAACTAGTATAGCGCCAAACAGTAGATACAAAAATGTTATCTATTGTTTGGAGGAAAAAGAAAAGATTCGCCTGACGGCGAGCGCCTTATATCCCCATAGATGAATCAAGGAGTTTTACGGCGCATTTGATAAAAATCAATCAAAAAAATTAGCGTTGATCAATTCCTTAACACGAGGTGAAATGAATCAGTGTTGAGGGATTTTTTCTCTAGAATAAAAAAGAAAAGATACGGCTACCCAGATGGCCAATAGGGGTTGGGGTCCAAATGCCAATGCAAATGCTCCGCGAAATCCCGCACTTTGAAAAACGATCCACAAAACAAACAAAATCATCCATGTGATACTTGCGACAAATCCTGTAAGTCCTGAGCGCCATTTAGTAAACAGCCACATAACAGCTAATCCCAGTGCGATGATCCCCAGCATAAATGTCGCGATCCCGCCATGATGCATTCCCCACAGATTCACTTGTGCAAACAAACGGAATAGCCATACCGGCGTATGAACAGGATGAAGTGCAATCATTATCTGGTATCCTTTTCCTGACCAAAATGAATGAAATGGTAGCCATTGAACAATGCCAAATAAAAACCAATATCCTGCATTGACATAGACGACCAGGTCGCGCATAAGGAGTGTGCGCCAACTATTTAACGGAATCCATAATAACGCAACCGTGATTGCAAGCAGTATTCCCGTGCCAGGCGATCCAGCCAAAAAGGTCGGGTTGGGGGCGCCTATTCGTCCGAGATCTTCAGCATATACCCAAGTAAAAAGACCAAAAAGAAACACGAACCCACCCATGATTCGCGTAATGGTCACTTGACGAAACGACCATAAGAGTCCTGCAAGTGAAAGTTGAATGACCACTGACCAGATATTAATCCACATCCCGTGATGCATAAAGAAAGTGAGAAATGTATCATATGCGGATCCAACTCCCATCTGCTGATGCACAAGCCACGTAGATGGTTGGATAAAAAGGATGCTAGGACGAATCTGTAAAAGTCCACTGATCAACAAAAATGTAGCAATGCTATGTTTGATCATTCGGTATTGTACCGGTATGTGAATTGCCTTTTTTTTAGCCTTCAAATCTTCAGGATGTGAGTTATCAGCTAATGATTTTGACATTTTTTCCATGACCAATAGCATCACTACTTTGAAAATCACCAAAAAGACGATAGCACCTACCAATTCAAAAAGACTTAAGTAGTACGTGTTAAGAAAACTAGCAGTATCCTTCATGCCTATTGTCCTCCTTGACACGCTATAGTATAAATGACATCTTTGTCATTTCAATTGCTCAGAGAGTGTTACTCTACTTTCAAAGTTCTTCGTATATGCACTTTCCCACCAAGTTCATTATGATCGTAAATTCAAGTAGCCAACCTTAAAGTATCCATTGCAATGTAGGTTATTTAGCAACGATATAAGGGATCTTTGTCCTTGTAGATACATCAAAACGCGCCCATAACCCTGAATCCGTTTGACCATCAGGTACTGCAGAGACGATTGCATACAACCCTGCCCTATTAGCCATAAATTGAAATGTACTTACTTCATTCGTTCCGATTCCTATCGTTGGATGGGGGGTGTATGCATTTTTAAAAGCAGGTGTAAATGCTCCTCCTTGGATCTCATGTAAGGGTACAATCATGGCACTATTGATCACTAACGATTGATTATTTTTAAATGTTACATCAACGTTCCAGCCGACTGGGACTACAACTTGTAAGTATCCATTAGCAAATCCATCAAAGTCCACATCACCCAGCGGCGTGGTCGTTGCTGTCAATTGAAAATATACACGGTGATTTTTCGTATTGATCCGCATAAAACGCTCAGTCAAATTTTTTGTTGAAAAAGATTGCCTAGATTTTTGATACGCTTGAATACTTTTAATTGTAATTCCATTGGATGCAATCGCAGGAGCTACCGTATAACTTGTAAATAGCAGCAGCACAGAAAATAGTGTAAATGTTCCATAGATTACTCGCGGATGCTGCCGTATCCACATTTTATATGTACGTACCCTTTTTGTCATACGTAAAAATAAATGTAACTGATTGTAGTCTGTAATCGGTCTTTCTACATACCAAGCAGAGTAAATCACCAGAGCTACCATAGGAGAAATATTAGGGTCAGTCCCCACACCACCTACGACACCGAAATCTTGACCAACCCACCAAGTAAAAAATAGCCAAAATACAGTTAACATCCACGTACATCGTTTGCATGTTGTAAATAAATATCCAACGGCTAACATAAGCATCATCAACACAAAAAATCCATTCCATAGGATGGGATGTTGTTCTACAAGATGTGAAAAGATCTGGATTGGCATTAATATAAATGGTGGCTGCGGTGTTTCAAATGTATTTTCAAAAATACCACTACTCAAACCCTGCCACGTCCAAAAACCATCGCTAGGTAATACTTGCCAAACTACAGTCATAACCCAAAAGAGGCTGATCCATTTCCCTATTCTTCGGTGAATTCCCCCATCCTCCCACCGTGAAATAGGTAATAATAGCAGGACTGCAGCTACAATGTATAGAATGACTGATCCAGGACTTCCTGTAATAAAAGTAGGGCTGCCTGAAAGAATACCGCCCATACCTTCTCCTAACGTCCATACCACCAAACTCCATGCAATAGAAATCCATAATCCTATTTTGCCTATCCTCCGATCCTTTCCTAAAAATAGAAAGACTGCAATAGCCAGTTGGATCACAGCGGCAAAAACAGCCGATGCTATTTGATGATTCGTCCACAACTGAATTCCTTGTCCTAAGGTACGTAAATACCAAGTGGGTTCGCCTTGTAATACTGGAGCTACTACCATATCAACAAACATACTACTAGACATGGGTGGCTGTATTTGTAATATAGCATCAACTAACCAAAAACTGGCTAATCCATACCATAAAATCCATCGACCCACAGGTACAGAGGTACTCTTGTTATTGTTTTGGAAATTTTGAGATGTCCGAGACAGACCACTAAATTGTTTGTTTTTTTTTAAAAAGAAAAGCAGCAAACTTATAAAAATTACGCAGATACCAATGATTCCTATGGTTAGCAATAATGAAGAATAAAATTGTTCGACTGTGAGAGGACTTAAGTATTTTAATAAATAATACGGCAATCTAGTATCCCTCCTGCATGAGTATCATCGCTATTATTCATCAATCGCTTCTTCTCCTATATCTTCTACTTCTTTATGTTCTATAATCACATGCGTGTACTCGTAACCGTGTGAACAATGTTCGCAATGAATGCGTACAACAACTTCTCCTATTGGTGATGAGTGGGTTGAAACATGATCGCATTTTGGGCATATTGATTTGAATTCCCAATGCTTACTATTCATTTGTATCATTACCCCTTTACTCACTTTATTAATGCAAATACAAATTGCCCCTAAAAGCTTTGCATAATTACCCTAGGCAAAGTTTTTTAGGGGCTATCATCCTATTTAATAGGCTATACGCGAGCTCCATCGCTATTCACTATTATTATTAGAATAATCATCACTTGCGGATCTGTCAATTCATTAGTGAATATTTCTTATATCATCGTATTTCAGCGTAAGAGACTCCGGCTTCTTCAAGCGAAGAGGACTACATCTTCTCTCCTTTCTACTAAAAAAGTATGGGATCGTTCTAACAACTCCAGTTTCTTATCATTCGCTCTGGTATGAACCTTTGTTTCGTTTAGCAATCGCAAATCAAAATATTCACTGAAACGCCGACCAAAAACGAGCCATCCTTGACCCTCATAAGGCACCTTATCAAACAATTGGAATCCAAATAGATACCGTGGACTTTTGTTTGCCTTCCTTATTCCCTCTTTCAAAACCATCGCTATGCAACTGATGATTTTTTCCGCGAACCTGGTTGAATAGATAGATTGTTTCTATTGGTTGCGCAAGGATTTCCACGAATACAACGTGCGTCAATCTTATGTCTTTTTTTCTACTCCATATTTGATTCTTGGTCAGATAGACAGAAGTTAGTTTGATATCCCGTTGTAGAAAAACCAACGGAGTACCATCATGTGACTGGCATCACAATAAGAAATCTTGCGAGTAATGAGATTATCCGGCGTATCTCCATCCGTTTTTCGACTTTCAATGTGCTGGACGTTTAGAATCTTGTCTTTCGATTACTCTTTGCAATGTCGACTAGTATATTGATCACGAAAAAAGACATACTCTCAAACATTTTATAATGCTAGCGGTTCACCTTCTTGGTAATCATTTCCTAAAATCTCTGGATTTTTATGTTTGTAAATATCAAACTGTGCGATTTCAATTCATAAACATACTCCAATAATTAAATCATATATTGGAGTAATATAACAAATTTTCTATCTATTTACCCTATTTATTGTCAGGTTAATGCTCATTATTTATCATTATTCTGAGTTTACTTAATGCCTTGTTTTGAATTTGACGAATTCCTTCCCTGGTCATTCCTAATTCCCTTCCTGTTCCTGCAAGTGTCATTGGTTCTCTTCCATCAAAACCATATCTCAGTCGTAATATTTTTTGCTCTCTATCAGTTAATTGTTCTAACAAACCCATCATTTGCTGCTGCTGTTCATTTTTAGTTAAGGTATCCAAGATATCTTCCATTTTTTGATCCGGTATCATTTCTTTAAGTGGCAATGGCATTTCATCACTCAATGTCATTTCCATGGACATTGGTTCATTAAGCCATATCCTGAGTAATGTGACATACTCAATATTTCTCCCTAATTCTGCAGCAAGACACTTATTTGAGGGGTATTTCCCGTATTCTAAGAATCTAGATATAACTATCTTTCGTAGTTTCAAAAAATCATTGAATCCGTGAGCAGGAAAGCGTACTATTTTTGATTTATTAGCCATTGCCCGTTTAATGGATTCTTGAATCCACCACACTGCATACGTACTGAATTTATAGCCTAAATTTGGATTAAACTTTTGTGCCGCCTTAATTAAGCCGAGATTCCCTTCTTGTATTACATCTTCAAAGTCCAGTCCTCGTCCATTGTAGCGCTTAGCAATAGAAACAACTAATCTTAGATTCGCTTCAATCAATTGATTCATTGCCGTTTGCTCTCCGGTTAATGCCAAACGGGACAGGCTTACTTCTTCTTCGTCAAGAAGTAAGCGTACTTGATTGATTTGTACTAGATAATCGGAAACTACATCATGCTTCTTTACATGTGTTTCAGTTTTTTCGTCTCTCATTTCCGATGACCTCCAAATGAAAATGGCTCCTGCGAATATAAGACAATATTCGCAGGAGCCATCATCCCAACAGGGCGGTTATGGCGAGCTCCATCGCCTATTTATTATGATATACATCATAATAAAATGAACTCATTAATGCAATCCAGTTTATCACTCTATTTAAAGTTGCCTCACTCGAAAACCAACTATTCTATAGTATCTTTCATCTGCAAAGGGCTTGCTGACTCATTTTATGATCTCTCAAATGGGCCAAGAATCTTATTTAAATAATTCACTGTTGCTTTTTAAATAAAATATAAACATGATCTTTATCGTGATTTCATTCCTTAAATGTAAGCAACGTCAGCTTTCTCGAAAAAAGAAAGGCAGCAAGAACCGCGAAAAGGCCAAACATGAACTCGGACATGTTCACGACCATGTGTCGAACCAGCGCAAAGACCATCTGCATAAAGTGTGTCGATCTTTGGTGGATCGCTATGACCTTATTTATATGGGAAATTTGCAGGTGAATGAGATGATGAAAAATCTTCGACTTGCAAATTCTATCGCGAATGCAAGCTGAGGGAGTCTCGAAGCCTACTTGGAATACAAGGCCAAAAATGTTGGGAACAAGTGATCAAAGTGTTGCCTCAGCAGACCTCACAACTTTGCAGCATCGGTGTGGGTCCATCGTGAAAGGAAGACTTATCGGTGCAACCACAAGTGACTAGCATGTGGATTAGACATGGATCGTGACGTAAACACAGCGATCAACATGCTGCATCGAGGGCTAGAAATTCTACAGCAAGTCAGCTAACTTGTATGCGTCACATAGGCATGGAACGTGCCGAATCGTCGCTTTCGGAGATCATGTAAGACCTGCGACGGCAGGCGGTGGTTGATGGAAGCAAGAAGCTTACACCTCTAAGCGAGGGAGGGAGCAGTTCACACATAAATTCCCTTGACCTCTTCACCATCAATATGACAAAAGAACTCAGTCTTCGTAAGTGCCTCAAGCAATGACCTGTGAATTGGATCCGCCAGCTTTGAACGCTGCATCAATATCGTTACGTCGATCGAACCAGATCATGGTTTCACAAGTTTCTTTTTAACAAATAGATAGCTTACACCAATGATCATTGTTACAATGGCAAATGCATAAAAGGCAATTTGTTGATCCTTTTGAAATAACGCATACACGGTGAGAACAACAATCGCAACCATGGTGATCACTGTGGAAAACGGCTGACCAAATGCTAGCCGAGAAACTTCCCCTTGTCTTCCCTCTTTTGTGTTACGCCATTTAAGAAAAGTCCACAACATCATAAACCAGTAGAAAAAGGTCATAAAACTGGATGCGCTAATAAGAAAATTATAGATATTGGACGGCAAAATAAACGCCGCTCCAATCGCAATGAAAATCCCACCTGCCGTACTCGCTAGAGCCCCATATGGGACATCTCGCTTAGATGTCTTAGAGACAAAACGAGGTGCTTCACGGTCTTTTCCTAAACTCACTACAATCTGATTGGCTGAAAACACAGCACCTGCCATGACACTAAAAGAGGCAACAAGGACAACCGCATTAAAGATATACGCTAATACAGGCATCCCTGCATGTTCTAAGGCTAAAACAAATGGACTTGTCTTTGTGCTCACTGTCTGCCAAGGTTCAATCAATAAGAGTCCACCAATGGATAACACATACACAAGCGTCAAGATGATGATCGTCCATATGGCTCCTTGCTCAATTTCTCGCGTATCTTTTACTTCTGCAGCCGCTGTTGCAAAAACGCCAATCCCAGCATAGGCAAAAACTACGATTAACATGGACTGTAAGATACCAGTGATACCATGTGGAAAAAATCCTGCAGACGTAAGACTGGCATGTGCAAATCTACCCACTGAGGCGTGCCCGAACATGATTATGACGACAAATAGGATAAACCCAACCAAGGCAGCTATTTTTACCACACTCATCAAAGATTCTACACGACCAAAACTTTTAACACCAAAAGCATTGATCAGCAAAATAATCGCAGAATATACAGCCGCAAATATCCACAATGGAACACCCGGCAACCACACACGAGTAAACACACTCATCGCTACAGCTTCGCTCGCGATCGTTAATACACTAGCTAAATAATACATCCAGCCCTGCATGTACCCAGCAAATTGTCCAATATACATATCGGCATATACTTTAAACGACCCTTCTACAGGATGTTGAGTTGCCATCGAGGTGAGTGCACCTGTAACCTGTGCGGTTAGAAATGCGCCAATCACAAAAGAGATCAGTACGCTTGGACCTGCAGTGCGTATGGGTAATCCACTGCCAAGAAAAAACCCAGCCCCAATAATGCCCCCAACCCCAATGAATATGAGCTCACCGAGTCCTAAAGAACCATGACCTTTTTTTTTCGATGGATAGCTGATCTTTTGATTTCTGTGAATTAGCATACTCTGTTTACTCCGTTGCATCCAAGCTCCTCCTACAAATGATGATCTTCGGAGCTAGCATGTGATGCAACGAATGCTTTTATGCTTGATGATGGTGTTTCTCCCTCCCTTTACAGGAGAACAGCCCCATGAATTTGTGCGAGGACAAGGTCCACTTCAGAGAGTGGAGAAATAAAGACCAATAACTCATCCCCCGGCTTCAACACTGTATTCCCATGTGGGACAACCACTTCTCCTCCTCGTTTCACAGAAACAATGACAGCCTGTTTAGGTATACTTATTTCAGATAATGGACTCTCGACAATCGGACTCGAATGCTTTAATGGGATACTCACAAACTGCCCCACATCTCCAGTATAATCCTTTAACTGCTGTACTTTAGCGTTGGATTCAGTCGAATACAACGTATAAGCACTATACGCACGAACGACATCGCGCTGAGTGAGCGTTCCCACAACTTCATTTGTGCGATCATCTACTACGGGCAATAAGGTAACATCATGCAACGAAAAAAGACGCATCGCTTCTTCTAGAGTAGCGCTTTGCACGATGACAGGCAGGACAGAAAAATCAAGCATGGATAAAGGAGTCGTCAGCGGCATACTTTCAGCATAGGAGCGCAAGGTTTCAAGCGTCATAATTCCCTGTAATTGTTGTCGATGATCTGTAATAACAGCTACATGATCGCGCGACAGGTTTACTCCGTGATACGCTTCTACTAGTGTGTCGTCAGAAGAAAAATGAGCGGCCAACGGCTCCATGGCTTGTTGCACAGAGATACGCTCTGTGGGTCGCACCTCATTGCCACGTAAGATGTTTATCCCCAGTCGTGAAAGCTTTACTGTATACATAGAGTCACGCGTAAGTAATCCATGGACTACAAAAGCTGTCACACAGGCAGCCATGACAACAGGGGTCAACTGATAATCTCCGGTGACCTCGAGTAAGATCGTAATGGATACAAATGGAGCTTGAGCAGCCGCAGCAAATATGGCACCCATACCTGCAATGGCATAGATTTCTGGATGCGGAATCAACCCAGGAACCATGAATCGCAATACATCACCATATAACGCACCGAGCATCGCACCAAGAAAGAGCGAGGGTGCAAAGACACCCCCAGAACCACCGGACCCAACCGTAGTGAGTGTCGCTACATATTTCAATACAAACAGAAGAAGAATGGTTCCAATGGCTAATTGCCCACCGAGTGCCAAATGGATCGAGGGATACCCAACGCCTAGGACTTCAGGTGCCAGTAAGCCAAGTACTCCTACGAGTGCCCCGCCTGTAATGTTTTTTACCCAAAAGGGTACACGCCAACGCTCTAATAAATCTTCCGAAAAGGTCAATCCTTTAGAATAGGCAATACCAAGTGTTCCAGCCAGTAAGCCAAGGATAATCATAAACAAGAGGGCTATTGGATGAATCACAGGGTAGGGTGTCGTTTGTAACACGGGGTGATTCCCCATGATTGCATCAAAAACTGTAGACCCTGTAACTGCAGCTAAAAATACGGGCATAATAGCCCCCATCGCATAACTGCCTAATATAATTTCTAAGCCAAAAAAACCGCCTGCAATCGGCGCATTAAATGTCGCCGCAATGCCTGCTGCTGCCCCTGATGCTAAGAGAAGGGAAATATACTTATCGGAGAGCCGTAGCCGTTGTCCAAGAATCGAACCAAAAGCGCCACCGATTAGCGCAATCGGACCTTCTCGTCCCACGGATCCACCTGCACCAAGCGTGATTGCAGGTGCTATTATGCCAAAAAATGCGACACGCGGACGAATCTTGCCGCCACGCAAAGCAAGCGATTCTAGTAATTGTGGTACTCCGTGGCCTTTGACTTCTTTTGCAAAAAAATGTGTAATGAGTCCAACAAGCAATAACCCTAAAGCTGGAATTAAGGCGCGCAGTGGAGAATGTGTGACAGGTATCATAGAAAACCATGATGCAAATAAATGAATCATACCCCTAAATAAAATAGCCCCTAGTCCACCGATCACTCCGATTAAGATGGCAAGTAAACCAACAATGATGGGTTCACGATACGGATGGATTAGCCAGCGTTGCAATGGTGACTGTTTAGGACGAGCTGGTGCAATCATGGATGACAATGCAAGATCCCCTAACCTATATTACGTTTATTTTAAATAATCCTATTTGAAAAATTCATAGCATGATCTTGAAGAGACGACGAAAGTATGCAGTGCGAGGATCCATTGGAAATTGGCCAATTCCCCCTAAAAGATGACGTGATGGTAGAAAAGACCTCAACCTTTAGTCGTGTTGAAATATCGAATCGAAACACCTACGGGGTTCTTCTCATGAACAGCGTACAAGAATTCATTATAGACTTCAACCCAGGGTTGAAAGTGAATTTCGACGGCGGTGACTTGTCCACATACGCTAGGTTATCTCTCTACAAGGAATGTGATCAGATCATAGGGTTGTCTGCTTGTGTTTTGCATCGAGATCATTCGAATAGTGACGTAGTAGTACTGCAGAAGGTGTATCACCATATTGCAGGCTACCACACCGACGACTATGCAGTTGCCAACTCCATGCTTATCAAGATAGTTGGGATTCCGGGTTTTCTAAGATGCTCTTTGTGACATTTCTTGTGACCACTCCCCATGCCTAAAGGCATAGGGAGTGGTCACGATGAGTTTAAGAAGCACTACTGTCTGGATTCTTGCCAAAAGCCCATTGATCTGATTCGGATGTTCAAGTTTTTGCTCTTAAAGGCGACCTTTATGTTGTCCGACGTGGACATCGTCGAGCGAAATAAATATGACATGTCATTCAAATGTTTTCTTCACATGGCGGATGAAGACTCCGTGTTTGAATCGAGCTCCTTAACCAAGATTTGAAAGTTACGGCTAAAGGGTCTGAACTTGCTTTATAGGCTGATCCATAAGACCGTTGAAATCACAATTGAAAATGGCATGATCAAAAGCAAGGCGATGATCATCGATGCGACCCATACGAAAGCCCGATATAATCAGGAATCGATCACTATTAAAATTAATTGCCGTACTCGAATCGGAAGGTGGCGTCTGTCAACTTTCTAAGGTCCAAGAACCGCTTAATCTATTGAAAGAAACGGTTGTGGATGACTTAGAGTAGCTTCAAATCTCAGAAGACTAGGATGCAAAGGTGGGTCAAGAGAGCGCAAATTCCTCGTTCTTTGTATACAAAACGCATATCCCATGACCGTGGAACGGCTGATGACAGTGGCTGTTGTCACGACGGTCATCGGGGATACTGCTTACTCGAAAAAATAAAATATAAAGTATAGCCACGACAATGACATGGAACTGGTTGCTAAATTAAATCCACCCATCACGCAAAGGGAACGCAAGAAAGAAGATGAATTTCAGTTCAATAAAGATACGGGCATGTATGTATGCAAAGCCGGACATATGGCGATCTGGAAAGCATGGCATAGGTAAAAACCAAGCCATTATATACTACTTTTTATTAAAATATGTAAAAAAATACTGTTGAAAGAGGGATGCTACACTGAAGGAGCAAAAAGTAAATCATACTCAGTGACGATTAAATTGATCGAGCACGCAGAACAGATGGTGTTCCAGGAAAGTGAGTACTTCAAAGCGAAAGGCCGCTACAAAATTGAAGCAAAGGACAGAGAACTGAAACACAGACACAGGTATGACGTAGCGTCATCTTCAGGTCTTGTTGGCATGGAGTTATAAGGCGCCATGGCCATATTCACCGTCAATTTAAAAAAATATTGAAACTGATCAAGTAAAAAATCATTCTTACCTGCCTGCTTAGACAACGGAAAGACGACCATACTTCAAAAACCAGAATGGGTTCGTCTTTTATCACTCCTTTTTTAGCTGTTTCAGCAAAACCGTAAGTTTTTCAGTAGCCTCCTTTAGCTATGATAGCCTCTCGGCATTCGATCTTCGTTGATTCTCCTGGGATTCTTGTCCGTAGGATGTTGCCGTGCCCTCCACCATGAACGGGGCTTCCTTGCCTGCTTAGGGCAGGGAACTGGAAATTCTACTTCGATTTGTGGCGAAAAATAGCGTAAAATCCCACAAAAACACTTGACATTTGAAAACTACCCCAATAATCGCGACGAAGAGTCTAGCCCACTCTATCCTTCGCCGAAAGGGGTAGTTCACCCCGTATGTTACCATCCATCCGCTCCCATGCCCAGTACCAATCGTGTGTCCTGGAGCAGTTGCGTACCCATTACTCGGGCGGCATCCTGGTGCTGCTCGCCAAAGACTGGACCTTCATCGAAAAGTTCTGGCTGGCGGACCTCTCGAACACCGCATCCGTTCTGAGCCGACAGTATGCCATCCGTGGCATCAAGGCGACCGATTCGGCCGACCTCTTTCGCTCCTACCTTCTGATGTTGCAGGTGGGGTGCACTTCCGTGACGGCGTGGGTCGACGAATTGCGCCGCGTTCCCCTATACGCCATCATCAGTGGCTTCTTTCCCGGACATACTCCCGGTGTGGGCACCTTCTACGACTTCTTCGCCCGCCTCTGGCCTTCTGCCAGCCCTCATCTGACAGGTCGTATCAAACCCAAACGGAAGAAGAAACCCGTCAAGGGCAAGAAGGGAGAAAAAGCCCCGACCACGACACCCAAAAAGGTGGAGCGGTTGGTTCGCCGGATCCTGATCCGCCGCTCTGCCATTATCTCCTTGCCCACCGACCGTCTCATGGCCCTGTTTCGCGAATGCTTTGTGCAGGTCTCGGCGTCTCTCGGGATCTTGGGCGACGTGTCCGCTCTGTCGATCGCCGGGGACGGAACGCCGATACGAACAGCCGCCTACCCTCGTAGTCAGCGGATCTGTGACTGTCGAAAACAAGGCAAGGATTCGTGCGCCTGTCCCCGTCTGTATTCGCAACCCGACTGTGATATCGGGTGGGACAGCCATCGCAACTGCCACTACTTCGGCTACCATCTCTATCGGTTCACGGCATCGGACAGCCGCTATGACCTTCCTCTCTATCCGAGACTGTGCCGGGCTTCCCGCCATGACTCCGTGTCGCTAGTCGTGAGTATCCGAGAGTTCGAGCACGATGACCCGGATTGGACTTGGAAACGGGTGCTCCTCGATGCGGCTCATGACGCCATGCCTTTCTACCGATATTTTGTGTCCAAGGATATCCTTGCGTTCATTGATCTCAACAAACGCCACACCGGAATCAAGAAGTACAAGGATGACATCACGCTATCCGATCAAGGAACTCCCATCTGTCAAAAAGGGCTTGCCATGAAAAACAACGGGTATGATGTCAAACGCGGGAGACGCAAATACCGCTGTCCCCTCATGAAAAAGGGTGGTTGCACGTGCGATACGCCTTGCTCGGACTCAGCCTACGGTCGGTGCGTGTACACGTATACCCACGACAACCCGCGCCTGTTTCCGCCGGTTGCAAGAAACAGTGAGGCGTGGAACGGGACATACAAACGCAGAACATCCGTCGAGCGTTCCAACAAACGGGAGAAGATCGACTACAAGCTCGAAGCTGGCAGGCATCGCAGTACGAACATGTGGCTGATCCGAATCTTCGGGATTATGATGTGTCAGCACCTGGATGCGTGGCATCACGAGATCGAGATTGACCTGAAGTCGACTTTCTTGGTGGCCTAAGCCACACAAGAATCTCGGCGCAGCCACGCTGACCTTTTCAAAAAAGATCCGGGCCGTGGCTTCTTTGCCATGCCCAATTCCCTATGGAAACCAGCTCGACATACCGAAAGTACTCCATTCCCAGTAAACAACTTGCATAATTAACGTTATTGCTCATTTAGGAACGTCTCAATGCCGAGAGGCTATAAAAGAGAAATCGAGTATATTGACTATGCTCTCACAACTACTTAATAATTTCAAATGCGGTCAATACATGGGGTGTACTAAATTGGTTTCAGTTCGTAGCTCATGGTACTGAGAGATTGATATCTGTCACCAAACAGTGTAATTGTATAAATACTCATCAGATATCTGTATAATTCGTTTAATCTGTTCATAATATCACAATTATACTGAGGACTAAAGAACATGCCATTCCTTCCCTACTTTAAAAGTAGTAAACTTGTGCAATGAACCGAAATCTCAAACGAGACCAAGATTCAACCAAATAAAGCTGTTTCAAGCGTTTTTTTGACGAATAACATCGTTGAATCAAGCACAGGTAAAGGACTGTTTGTATCAGAAATAAGCATTGGAATTTCCGTGCAACCCAGAATCACCGCGTCAGAGCCTTGCTCTTTCATCGAATCAATTATATGGATGAATTTCTGTTCTGCTTCCGTAGTCATGATACCGCGAAATAATTCAGTATCAAGAATCTCCTGAATCATCATTTGATGCTCCACTGAAGGTGTCATACATTCGATCCCAAAAGGTTTCAATCGGTCGTGATAGAAACTAGCATTCATTGTTGGAAGTGTACCAATCAATGCAACGCGTCGAAATCCACGTTGATGTGCGCTCGCTGAAACAGCATCCGCAATGTGTAATAACGGTAACGGGGATTCGTGTTCAACTTCATCAAACACAACATGGGGTAAATTTGCTGCAATAACGGCAAAATCAGCTCCAGATGCTCGTAATGCTTGTAATCCATTCAGCAATCCATTGGTAAATTTATCCCATTCCCCAGCTTTTGACCAGTTCATAAATGTTTGAAACCGAACGCTAAACAGTACAATTTCTGGATAATCGGTGTCATTATGTTGCTCTACATATAATTTAGTTAATGCACCATAAAAATGAGTCGTTGACTCAGCACTTAGCCCGCCGATAATTCCAATTCTCTTCATTTCAATCCCAACGCCTTTCATTGGTTTGCGTTAAACCCAATCTATTGTAGTAACAGTGCGTTCTGTAACAACATCTCCGGTATGAAGCGTGGATTTAGGCTCCAGTAACAAGACATACACTTCTTCTTTAGCGATCGGGAAATGCTCCACCCCTTTTGGAATGACGACAAACTCACCTTTTTCTAGAGTAATATCACGATCGCGCAAGCGAATAAGCAATGTTCCTTTGATGACGAAAAACATTTCGTCTTCATCGGCATGTTGATGCCAAACGAATTCCCCGCTTAACTTCGCAAGCTTTACATAGGAATCATTAAGTTCCCCGACAACTCGAGGATGCCACAGATCTTCAAACAATGAAAATTTTTCTGCAAGATTAACTTTTGATATCATGATATTATTCCTCCAAAGTACATACTATGAGTGAACTGCTCCCTCCTTCGCTTAGAGGTGTAAGCTTCTTATTCCATCGACCACCGTCTGCCGTAGCAAGTCTTACATGATCTCCGCAAGCGTGGATTCGGCACGTTCCATGCCTATGTGGCGCATACAAGTTAGCTGACTTTCTGTAGTATTTCTAAACCTCGATGCAGCATGTTAATCGCTGCGTTTACATCACGATCCATGTCTAATCCACATGCTGGACACTTGTGGATTCGCACCGATAGGTCTTTCTTTACAATCGTTCCGCAACCGCTACTGCAAAGTTGTGATGTGTGATGGGGTGGAACTTTAATGGCATTTTCCCAGCGGATGTTGCCTTGTATTCGATGTAGGCCGTCAACCTTCCCCATCCTGTATTTTCCATAGATTTTGCAAGTCGATGATTTTTCATCATCCCTTTCACTTGCACATCCTCTATGCACATCAGGTCATAACAATCCACCAAAGATCAGCTCACTTTGTACAGATGGTCTTTACGCTGGTTTGCCGCATGGTCGTGAATATGTCCGAGTTCATGTTTGGCCTTTTCGTGGTTCTTGTTGCCTTTCTTTTTGCGGAAAAGCTGTCGTTGCTTGCGCTTCAGCCGCTTTTCGCTCTTCTGTAACCACTTGGGATTTTCGAAGAATTCCCCATCCAAGGTGGCAATCAGCGAAAGCAATCCAAGGTCAATGCCCGCCGCGTTTTGAATCTCTGTGAGTGGCGCGACTGCTTCTGTCACATAGGCAAGGTTCACATACCACTTGCTATTATGATTGAAAATTCTTTTTTTATTAGTCTTGATGACGCGCTTTTGTAAGCGTTGATTAACTTAGATAGTTCGGAATTGGGATGTGCCTTGAACAAAACATGGACATGATCACGATTGTGATTCCATTCTTGAAGCGTGATGCTGTCATTTGGCTGTATGTACTCAAAAATCTTACGCAACCAGTCCGTAATGGCATCATCAATCACTTTACGCCGGTACTTGATAACCAAAATCAGATGGTAATACTTCAAGAACACTGAATGATAATTACTGTCAAGCTCCATACAATATATACCTTATTCACTAACACTACTGATAGTATATCATGAGGAGGAAAAACACGCCATTCATCTCGACTCCTTAGAGACAGGAAAATTCTTGCACAAGAAGTATTAAATTTAATGTAAAATAATCTCCACTCTTGAACAACGATCGTGGATATTCAATCGTTTTTCAGTTTAATTCCGACTTCTCACAGATCGTGGGAAATTTGAAGACCAGGGAAGCGATCCCACTATGACATCTGGGTCGTTGACATCTAAATTGGGTGACCACTCCCCATGCCTTTAGGCCTTAGCATTACCCATAAATATTAGGCGGGTTTAGGATCTCCCACATCGTAGTTAGATCATGGAGTCGGCGGAAGCCTTGCCAGAGCACCTTTAAGCCGGGATTGCCATCGCGTTTGCGTCCGAGAAAACCACCGAGTTTGGCAATCCACAGTACAGCGGTTTGCATATTCGGAGGTTGCTCGGGAAGAACGGTTGTCTTGTTCGTCGCTGTATAGAGGGCCTGCCATTCGCTTTCTCTGAGCGCTTCCGTGCAGGGTAACTCTGGCGTTTACCTAGCCTGATAAGTAAGCCGTAGCAAACGCGAGGCCGCAATGCTGTATACTGCGAGTGCACGCATGAGCCGATCTTTCGTCTCCAACTGAAGCTTTTCTATTTGACAACCACTTTTTAGGATGTAATGGAATCGCTCAATCCACCAACCCAAGTTAAACATGGTAGAGCTTCTTCAAAAGTGGTGATAGGTAACGTGGTCAAAACCATCCACTCGATTGGTGGTTCGCCATCCTGAGGCGGTTGTTCTCGCACGAGTAGGGCGTTCACTGTGGGGGGTGCCAGATTCTCCTTCTTTCGATGAGGTGGCGTCCTTAAGGTTACCGTTGCAGCCTGTAAGGTAAGGATGGCCTCCCGTTCAGGGCGTTCGTCTCTACGTGGTACTTTGATGGTTGTTTGACCAAGGACGGGGGCGTTCTCAACAGCATGCTAGAGATGGTCATCCGAATCATGAAGTCGGCGATCCCAGGCGGCCCGAACCAAAAAATCATGGTTGTTGACTGCGAGAAGGAACAGATCAAAGATACCACTTTCCCTGTCTCCGACCATGATTACTTTGGTAGAATCAGGAATGACAGTTCGTGCTTCTTTCGTAACGTCGATCCAACGTACGCTCTCTTTGTCTTCCAAAGGACGTTGTCTACGGAGTTCCCGTTTTCCCTTATCCTCAGTAGAGCAAGTCCACAAACGGTGGGCCAAGATTCCTTGCGGGACCCCCTTGATAGATACGGAAGGCAACGGTGTAGGAAAAAACCAGACAAACCTGTCTGTCCGATAGGTCCCAGTCCTTCGGCCTTTCGGTGCAAGGTGAAAGTAAACATGGTCGTATCTTGTACGGCCAGAATCATAGACTGATCCTGCATGTTATCTAGAGTCGCCCCTCTATGGGAATCGCTGCAGTCAAGAAACGTATTAGCACTTACTTTATTACATGTCATGATCTGATTCAGAACTTAAAACGAGTGATGCTAGAAAATCGTTCAGAAGCTAGATTAAAGTATGATACTAAGTAGAAACTACTCATTATTGATGAGATCGGTTATCTACCGATTGAACCAAAAAATGCAAAGTTATTTTTTTCAACTGATGGATATTCACTATGAAAAACGAAGTACAATTTTGACAACAAATGTGAACTTCAGAGCACCAGATGAAGTGTTTCGTAAACCGAAACTGTCCAACGTTATTCCTGATCGTATCCTACATCATGCGACTGTCGTTACCATTGTAAGCGAATCCTACCGGTTGAAGAATCATCTCGCTAAAGATGATGATTGATTTTGTACATACTTAAACAAGCGAAAGTGTACAAGTTTGTGTTGACATTTACATCCCAATTCCATATCACTCTACGAGAGTCTTTGATACATGATGGGTTACATCCGACATCCAACGGGTTTCTCGTTGTCCGATTTGTTTGAGTTACCCACGAGTTGAAGCTGTGCCTTGTTGCTGCAACTGCTTTCGTAGGTGCTTGTAACACGATCGTTTGTTTTTGATGCTTCTGCTTATGGATCTGATGTTCTATAAAACTCAGCATGGCCCACCACTAACCAAAGGGGTAGTTTCCGTGGTTAGTGGTGGGCCATTAAGGAATGACATCAGGGGATATTTCTAATGTATTTCATTGTAGCAACTTTGAAACAGCATATGCCTATTATGGCCTATTTTAAGTAACAAAGATCGAATACTGAATTATCGTATGTACAACACCAATTATACGGAATTAATTTCATTTTTTTATTTTTATTTATGTAACTATGTGTTTTGAAGAGTCTTCTAAAAAGCCTAAATCTAGATGAAAATTCGCTAATTAATCCTAATAAATGGTTGTAAGCACATACGGTCAAAGACTGCTTAGAGTACTATAGGGTTATGCATTAACAGAAAAGGGTGATTTGATCATGGGTACTTTTGGAGGATACACGCAATGGGCTGTGGTGTTCCTCATTATTTTTGTATTGTTTTTCTTACTGATTCCAGCTTTTGGTGGGGCTGCAGGTATTGGAATGGGCGGGCACTAAACATTCTATTCTATGAGAGGTGGGTATAAAATGGGCGCGTTTGGTGGGTATACAAGATGGGCTGTTGTATTTCTCATTATCTTTGTTCTGTTTGTCTTAATTGCACCTGCTAGTGAAGCAGGTATGGGCGGGTATTAATGATCTGTAATGAACATATACAAGACACCCATGGATCAAATTGAGTGTTTTGTATATGTTGTAAGTATTCGATATAAGGAGTCTCAATTACGTATAAAATAGAATGTTTTATTTAAGGAACCCATACGATATCACACAGTTTTCTGTTTGAATACGGATGAATCATTCACATACCCGATATATAGAAGTGACTTCTTCATTTATATACGTATCATTTATAGATCGTATAACTGATTGAGATTCTTTAGATCTAGTCTACAAGTGTCTTTGAAGATTTTTCTTCTATTTTTATTTATAAGGGAGTCATTAAATAGTTACCCAACGTTTTTATTAGTATCATTTATAGGTTCATCCACTAAGAGCCCATTTCTAGTATGAAATAAACATTAGAATCAAAGTGTCAATTTCATTTTTTGTAATGTTATCACTGTTCCTTCATCATGATATGCGTAAATCTTACTTTACTTGTTTTTGCAAAAGGATAGACATCATCATGCATACCATTCTCTTCATACAATTGCCCTAAGGGTGCGTAATAAGATGAAAACGTCTAAACACCTGCAGACTCTTAGCATAGTTTGGTTGAGTAACAGTAGAGGGACTTAGATATGGTTTCAGTAAAATAGAAGATGAGTATCGAGTCTTTCAAGTGCTTAGTCATGGATTCCGATCATTCTTACCATTCTAAAAATATAATGAGTCGAAAGGGGAGGGGCCGTATGGGATACCATATCCATCAGTCTGCGGTTGACCGCGGTGTAGTCGTTCAACGCATTATCCAGAAAGCGGTCACTTCCCTCTTGAACGAACAAGCAACTGATGGATCATGGCAACATGGATTTGAAATGGGGATCATGCCAGATGCACAGACAGCTTCTTTCTTATATTTGCTCAATTATCGTGATCCGATCTGGATACAGGGGTTAATTGATCGCATGCGAGAAACACAAAATACAGACGGTTCTTGGAGTCCGTATCCAGATTCACCCGGCGATCTTTCAACTACAGTTGAATGTTATTATGCTATGACCCTATACGATGCTTGGGATGAGTATCCTGACGAACGTCTGGCAACAGAACAGTTCATTTTGCGATCAGGAGGGCTGAAGGCTTGCCGCAATCTTACAAAAATGCTTCTCGCAATTGGTGGAGAGATTTCCTGGATACATTTGCCTTCACCGACATTATACGCTTGGTTATGGAGTGACCTATCCCCAGTAAAGATGCAAGACATTGTCACCTTTACACGTTTGCATATCGCCTCAATGATCATCGTATCTGCCCATCAGTATGTGTCACCTGTTGTATCAACCCGAAAATTGGGGCATTTGATGGCCTATGGTTCTGTAATAAAGTTGCAAAGGAGATCAAAACATAAACGGGGTATGTCAGTTCCAACGACATTGCTACGGAGATGTATGCATTACCTCAACAGTCAGCGTGAACTTGATGGCACACTCGCAGGGTATCACTCTTCTACATTTTTATTTCTATTTGCGCAATTAGCCATGGGATATGAGTTGACACATCCAGACATTCGACAAACTGTGAATGTAATCCGTCGATCATGGGGCTGTCCGTTTGGTGAAGCAAAAAACCATCAACAAACTTGTGACGCTCATATCTGGAATACAGCACTCACCCTACGTGCTGTACGCGATGCAGGGTTGCCTCTAAGTCATTCAAACGTTCGTTCTGCAATGCGTTATCTAGTAAACCATCAGCACATTTCGCAGTGGGATGCGTATCACCAGGCGTTCACGATGCCTGGTGGCTGGGGATTCTCCAGTAACAACACCCGACATCCCGATACGGATGACACCGTCGCATGTCTTGAGGCACTCGCTGATGCATCCGATTGTAATTACTCTCAGTGGCAACTTGGTGTTCAGTGGTTAATCTCCCGACAAAACTCCGACGGTGGTTGGTCCGCCTTTGACCAAAACTGTGGGAAGCGTTGGATGGAAAACATCCCAAGTAACGACATGAGGCATGCTATTGCAGACCCGTCCACTCCGGACATTACGGCTAGAGTGATAGAGTTTTTCCTTAATCACCAGCAGATGGTAGCAACCGACCCCGCCATTCATCGCGCCGTGCGTTGGCTCTTGCATGCACAGGAAAAGGATGGTTCTTGGTACGGACGCTGGGGCAATACGTATCTCTACGGCACGTGGTGCGTTGTACGGGCACTGTGCGTAAGCAAGATGATCGATACAAATAAACCACTACAGCGAGCACGTAACTGGTTACTACTCATTCAACAAAGAGACGGTAGTTTCGGAGAGTCGTGTAAAAGTGATACTTTGGGTTGTTATACTCCTTTACAACAGGGACTTCCATCGCAAACGGCTTGGGCTCTTGAAACTCTTCTTTATTTGTATTCGGTGGAGACCAATGATCTGGAGAAGAAGCGCCTATCTCATGCAAGCCATCGCAGCGCATCTTGGTTGATCGAGTCATTTGAAAAATCCCAGTGGCGTGAACTCGTTCCCACAGGATCAGCATTCCCTGGTGCTTTACACATTCGTTATCACTTATATCCTAAAGTATGGCCCCTTGTTGCACTAACACGGTATCGAAATACCTACAGTCATCTATGGAAAGGGGGTGAAAATAAATGGCTCTCGATCCTAGACTCGTAGATGCCTTTCGCGCACGTATCGCGAATCCTCTTTACTGGCGGCGAGCACATCATTGCTTGAGGAACAATTGTTCACGCGAATTGCTATCTACCCCAGATGGGTGTGCGGCCTTTGTCGACCACATGAGCAGCGTTATGAATGTGTCCATCAGTCCAACCCAACGTGCTAACGCAGTAAATTGGTTATATGCGCAGCGCATTGATCCTCGTCATCCATGGCATCAATCTCGCATGTGGAGTATGGTTCACGGTGCATAAAACGATTGGGATCACCCATATATGTGGTGATCCTTTTTTAATCAACTGCCTCATTTACTACGGGTATGATGACAAATCAATAGTGTTTGACCTCCTCCCCATGGCTAAAGTCCTTAGCATTACCCATAAGTGATTGTAGAAAATTGCTGAACGAGTTACCCCCTCAATTTCAGAGCCTTGCTCCCCTATTCGCATTCAATCGTAAGATTGCTTGATCAGATCTTGACAACAAATGGGTTCACCTCACGAATTACAATTGCACGAATGAACTGTTCCGATGTCAAATCATATAAACTGCCATGAACTTCGCTTTGGTTGTAAAAAGGCATTTATTTTGTCACGACTACGTACGCTGCTTGGTAGTTCTCAAACTCTGTAGTAGACAGTCGGTCGCTTTCTACCTGTGAATGGAACATTTCAATGTATATGCATTCTTGTTTGGCGGAATGCGCTCATGCGTCACACCTACTCCCTCACAGCCCCTATTGCGGTTCGTTATCCGTTCGAATGACAGGTCGGCTATCGTTCTCAAACATTTGCCTCTTCCACAAAACACGTTGCAATCTCTGTTCCGTATGATGCCCTTCACAGGAAAGTCCGATGTGATAGTCAACGATCGCTCGGTCGTACACATCAATTACGCATCAGGAAGAAGAATCGATGTTCACCATGGATGGACACATACTTGATGTCCATTTCCCAGAGTTGGTTTGATTCCGAAAGCTCATGATTGTTTGCCAATCGTCTCGGATGCTGAATTCTTTTCTGTGCTGCGGCTCTACAATATCCAGCTCTGCACAAAGTCGATACACCTTCTTCTTGTTCACGACGAGATCATGGTGTCGTCTCAAGATCCTTAAACTCAGCAGAAGAAACAAGATAACTGGCAACTTTCTTTGCCTTAGGAGATGTGGTTTGCCAGTCATGGTGGTTGGATCTTTTCATCCGGTTATAGACCATCTTCGGGGTAAGACCGTGCCGACGTGTAACTTGGGCAGCATTGCCCACCTCGTGCACTTCCTGAAGCACCTGTTGTTTGAACTCCAAGGTGTATTGTTTTCTCTGCATACACCAATCACCTTCACTAATAATATAAGATTAATAGATAAGGGATAAGTCTCAAATACAATTTAGGGCTTAAGACCGACTACCCACATGGCAGACACTTCGACGATCGTATCTTCTAATGGGTTTGTACCTGTTGTTTCTGTGTCGATGACCAGAAATCGCGCTTGGGACATCACACATCATCCTCTTCGCTTGTGAAAGATTTCCCTCGTAGGGCGTGTTCACTAACGAGACTATCTTTTGGATACTGCTTGCGAATCGCTTCATCCGTTAGATCCGTTTCTAACCGGTAGGTGGTCCCATTTTTTCGTTTCATCTCTAGGCTGCGTACATGCATGTGTTGTTCTCCTTTCACTCGGCTTGCAAGTGCCACTTTGTTTGACGAGCAAATGCCTCGATGACTTCTGAGGATAGATGTTGCTCTGTCCGTACCCCTACTGCTTTTTTGACAAGGTACACACTGGGTGTCTTGATCACACCAGGAGTGATCTGTTCAGCTAAACGTATCAACGCTTGTTGTTGCACCTTATCCGATACGACAATCTCCCACCCTGTCACGTGACGGAGTTCTTCGAT
>NZ_JALBUF010000015.1 GCF_022606465.1 Sulfoacidibacillus ferrooxidans | reverse complement strand
CCTGTACAATTCCAATCAATGTATTTCAAAAAAGCGAACAAAAAGGCAAGCTAAATCCAAGGTGCAATCCGTCAGACTGTTTTGATATTCTTTGTTCGGTGTGTCCACCATATTGACTTAATACCACGGTTATGGTACGGTATGAATATTGTCAAATCCATGATAGCATTCATCGATATGAGTTCTTATATGGAACTATATGTTTGTGAATAAGCCAGCATTGAATGATT
Source organism: Sulfoacidibacillus ferrooxidans (assembly GCF_022606465.1). Classification (NCBI taxonomy): domain Bacteria; kingdom Bacillati; phylum Bacillota; class Bacilli; order Caryophanales; family Alicyclobacillaceae; genus Sulfoacidibacillus; species Sulfoacidibacillus ferrooxidans. The sequence continues at coordinate 43,247 of NZ_JALBUF010000015.1, read as the reverse complement.
GCAGGAAATATGCATGGTTTGGCCTGTTGATTTACCTTCGTTTACATAAAGTAAAATCTAACTGTGTTGTCTTTCATTTTACAGTGTGATACTAGATATCATCTATCGATAGCAGACACTAAGATTCTATCTTGTATGGATACATCCTTCATTATATTACACGTTAAGTTCATGATTTTTGTAGCTATCAAGGATACTTTTAGGCTAGTTTATTTCGTTGGATAGGATGATTATGAGAAGATTATATGTACGAACTTTGCTAATACTCAATGGATTAGCTATCCTCTTATTTGTTTATTTAAGTCATGTGTTTTGGGATTTCACGATTCAAACCACGCAACAACGGTTACTTGTTCAAGCGGAGGCCACTTCCGTGTTGCTTGATCATCGCTGGCATAGGAATCAACAGATCATCGAACAAGCGGCGAAACGTTTGGCGGGTACTTTCTCACCATCAAGTACAAAACATGTTCTCGATCAGTTGCAACATGCTCTAGAGACGGAGCGAATGGAGACTCTTGCGGTCATGACTACCACTGGGCATGATCTTGTATCTGTTGGCCCACACATTTCCGTTGATCACATCGTTTTTCAGCACACCTTTTTTATTTCTCCTCCTTTTTCCTCTAAACAACATAGGGGATCTCTTGTCGTACTTGAAGGAACTCCAATTGATGATTCGGATCATCTGTATCTAGGCATGATCCAGCCAGTGGGGTTGTTCCAGATAAGTCGCCTAGTGCCTACACCACTTTATACAGGTATTCACATACGCATCATTCAAGCAGAGGCAATCAGGCAACCTAGTTCTTTGTTATTTCCTACACCATCAACGATGTCGGATCCCAATTCATGGTTGGCTCAAGTCATCCAGCACACCTCGAATACATCATTCGGTGTGTTGACGCACACCATGGGTGCGCATGGGAACTATTGCATCATAGGCTATGATAAACTACAACATTATCCGTTCTATATAGTGAGTAGTCTTCCAGTGAATACGGTATTTTGGACGTGGATTCATTCGATGTTCATTGGAATAGTCGGATTTTTGATGCTGGTTATTTTTTCTGACCTAGCCATCTTCTTTTTCCTTTTTAAATTAGATGCCTCTCACAATCGAAAAAAGAGCACGCTTCAATTATACGAGATTCTTTCTACAGTAACTCATATTACGAGTACAGCTGAGGATGAAACAACCTGTCTTCAAACACTCGTCATCGCATTATGTGCATGTTTTTATGCCGCGTCGATCGGGCAAGTCGATGGTGAAAGAGTGACTATTCTCTTTTCTGCAGGACCCGGTGCAGATCAGTTGCAAAAGCTATCTTTTGATTTATCCAATGAATTTTCTCAGAATGCACCACTAGCTGTACGAGCGATCAAGGCGAAACAAATCTCCTATGATAACCATCTTCAAAGGGTCGATAAACAACAAGACTATGGCATGATGATCGAGGAGTATAGCTATGCTTCTGAACTATCGATTCCCCTCATACGTCAACAACAAGTATGGGGTGTGCTCAATCTCATCAGTGATCGTTCAGGTGTGTTTGATCGAACGGTCCTTCCACTTGCCAATCAAATAGGGCATGTATTGCAAGACGCACTCGAACGTTTTGATTTGCGTGAAGCACAGGCCATTCATGATCAAAAGAATGATATTCATCTTGCCTTTCATGATGTGATTGGTGTCATTGCACAAGCATCACAAGATCATCTATCTGAAGATCAGCTTTTGCAGTTAGTATGTGACACATTCATTCGACGGCATGTGTTTACAGGCGTAGAAATCGGTATGCCATTATCCGATGGCATGTTTCAATTCCCCTATTATGCCGGGATAGGAATCGATGATGCTAGCAACCATCTAGAAATACGGGTCGATCATGGGCCCCTATCACAAGGACCAGCCAGTCGTGCATGGCAATCAGGAAGGTATCTAGTAGAAAATGATGGGGAAACATCTGTAGCGATGATTTCATCCCGTCAACGTACAGATGAACGCAATCAGTGGAACGCCAGTGCATATTTCATCATCAATCGCGAAAAGGAAAAATACGCATTATTAGGGTTGTACCATCAGGACAAAGCCATTTTTGATGAAGAATTCATTCAATTAGGCATTCGATTGGTCGAATTAATTGGACAGATTCTCACCAATCAAGAGCGGGAAGCAGAGCTCATTCGACTGCACCACTTTTATGAAGCGTTAGCCAAAGCCAATGAGTTGATCATTCATATGAATGACTCACAAACTTTATTTCATCAATTGGGTGAGTTAATCATGTGTCGAACGGAGGCATTAGGCTGCTATATAGGGTTCGAAAAAGATCATCACTTAGATATAAAAAGTAGATTATTTACCAATGCAGAATTAGAAATACTTTTTGATCAGAGTATAGCGCAATTTTTATATGGTTTTCCTGGAGCTCCCCCAACGGTGGTTGGAGATGTGTTACTTACACATCAACCGGTGGTTGTCAATCGCTACTCAGAAACTACACGTTATCCTGGAAAGGAGGGATATCCCTTCATGTCGCAATCTGAATTAGATTCGATTGCAGCCTTTCCGATTTACGGCAGCGATCAGGTAGGCGTGCTGACAGTGTTGGGTACAACAGATTTGTTTTCTTCGGAAATTATCACTTTATTACAATCGCTTGCAAATAATATAACGGATAAACTTCGTCAGTTACACACGGAGCAAGAGCGGAATTCAGCACAATCAGAGCTGGCTTATCAAGCTTTTCATGATGCGCTAACTCGTATTCCTAATCGTGCCTATTTAGAAAGAATGATCGATCATATTCTTGTAAAACAAAGCCAATCTCCTTATCCACTTACACTCATTATCGCAGACTTAGATGGATTTAAACAGATCAACGATACCTATGGACATAGGGCTGGAGATGTCGTTTTACAAGTGGTTGCTATGCGATTGAAGGAATGCTTGCGTTCAGATGATCGGATCTTTCGTTATGGAGGAGATGAATTCATTATACTTGTTGAGGAATTATTACCCCTAGCAGCCATGGAGCGGATTTGTAAACAAACGCTCCAGCGCATTCAAGAACCGATTCTATGGGATGGGAACTCGTTAACTGTAGGGATCAGCATCGGCATTGCACAAGACTCATCTGGGACTCAATCGCCACGGTCTTTATTTAAAGAAGCAGATGAGGCATTGTTTATGGCAAAGAAAGCAGGTAAAAACACGTATGTTATTCGATGAATAGGGATAGACCCATGATGGGAGGAAGGGATGATTTTATGGAAAAGGAACAGTTCGCTAAACTATTGGGCTATCCATCTTTTTATCAATTGCAAAATGCAAGTACCTATAGTTTGCTAGATATGGATTCAAGTTATTACATTACACCTACACAACAAGGGTGGGTAGTGTGGTGTGATGCAGAGGAACAAATGAATCAAACGAACATGGTTATTTTCTCTACGCAAAGAGAGGCTCGATTCTATTTGCATGCATTAGTGAAGGAACTACAATAAACCTATGTTATGCATGTATTACACGCAATTTTTATAATATAACCTCTCGTCATTAGAAGGCCGTTGAATAGACAATAGCAGTAAGTATTCGAGAATTTTACTGGGAATGAAAAGCGCCGGGCTCGAATCTCATTTTCCAAACATAGGGGGTATGATAAAAAACGATAATTAAATGATTTTTCAAAAATAGTCGTTGTTTTGGTTTATAGCCTGGCTTTATGCTGTAAAGAGCGTCGATTTTAGGTCGATATCGATCTCTTGATACCAGGCATCTGTGTATTGACAGATCATGATCCCCACATTCGGGTGAGGCCTATTTTCGTGCTGCGATGGCTGCAGTTTCAAGTAGATAGTCAAGCTTTTCACGTTTATTGAACGCTCCACTGTCGTTCTCCATTGGTAGACATCTCTTCACGCGTTGCTGTCACATGCAACCTGTGGGTAAACAAGCGCTGCGTGTCCTTCGTATCGATGTGTATATGCGCAGACCGTAGAACCAGTCAGAATAAGGTGAATCACAGGTGCAGACACCGTTCTTTCATCAGGGGATAGCGATAGGTAATGCCGTCCACGGCTGCGATCGTAGCCATTGTCTTTCGTGGCGAGTCCCTTTTGACAAACGGGCATACCTTCGAGAGACATCATGATGTTGCCCTTGTACTTCTTGTTTTCGTTTTGACATTGGTTTAGGTCAATGAATGCATGGGGTGCCCTTAGACTCGAAGTAGATGTAAAGAGCCGGACATTCTGAGCAACATCCAGTACAATCTGTTGCCAATGCCCAAGTGGGTAATATTGCTCCAAACTCTTTGATGCTTACGATAAGTGAAGTGACACAGAATCATGGCGTGAAGCTCGCTCCCATCGAGGATCGAGTGGAAGGTCATAGTGATTGTCCGAGGCCGTGAATAGGTACAAGGTGGTACCCGAAGTAATCGCAGTGGCTGTTGCCATTCGGGTGCGTATAGATGCCGTTTCAGGTGCATGGGTCAGTCACGTTCTCAAGAGCCACAACTATGCGTGTTATGGGGAAAAGTAGCGGGTCGCGCAGGTATTTCATCAGCTGGAACAGAAAGCGCAGCTACGTCACCAAGGAGATCGAGCCAAACTGCTCACGAACCTAGGGACAGAAGAAGGTCTATGTGAGAATGACCGTACGCTAGATGGACGTAGCAGGATTCTGTTGATCAAACGTTCAACTTTTATGGAAGTTGTGGTAGGTGCTTGTTCACCCTTCTTACCTTTGTCGGGTTTCCTATTGCGTGTAGGCTTGATCTTGCCAGTCAGATGAGAACTGGTCGAGGGCCAAAGACGAGCAAAGAATCGTAGAAGATGCATGTGTCCAGGTATTAAGTAAATATGGTGGACACCCCGAACAAATAATTTAAAAATAGTCTGACGGATTGCCCATGGAATGTAGTTTGCCTTCTTGTTCGCTTTTTTGAAATACATTGATTGGAATTGTATATGCGGCTTAGATCCAATTGACAAACGAATCCGCAGACGGGTTTACCACTTCTCGTTGTATTCCCTAATGTCTTTCTTTGCTCGTTTACGTGTTGGAGACTTTTCCAACTGTACTAGTTCGCGTTTCATGACGCTGTGGAATGACTTCATACCATTCACTTGATGATATAGCCTGCAGTCTTGCTTCGCCTCAAACTATCCCTGGAGCTATTCGAAGAGCTTCATCCTTAGCCTCTCATCAACAAGTTGTGCCTAGTTTAGCTAGGCGCACCATTACAGGAATGGCTCCTTTACGACTTTTCGCCAAGTAAATAGCTAACAACACTTTTCGCCGTGTATGTTGTATGATTAGCAGAAATCAATTCAGCAACTTTATGAATACCATCTCCACTCGTAACAATAGGAGGTTCTAATAAGGTGGATGTTTGATACTGTGACAATCCGGCAGTTGCCATTAATCCGTTACATAAGCATTTGCGCCCCACAGTGTTTTCGATACATCCGCCTTTTTCCAAATAAGTATGTACAGGTTCTGCAGCACAGCGATATTGTACATGGTTCTGCTGATCGAGATAAGCTTCTCGTAAATATCCTAAATCGCATCTTCTCGTGCGGTTTTGGTATACTTCTTTATCTGACAAAGAACCTATTACATCCACAACTTTAAATGGGAATCCGGTAGGTGAAGCAAAGGGATCCGTATGGACATGGATTGGATGCTTTATAATATCCTGTATGACTTGTTTTTTAACCTTTCTATCCATTCCGGATTCTTCGCAATATGCAAACAGTGTACCTACCTGAATTCCTGTTGCCCCGTTTGCTTGTGCAGATTGTAGCCCTGCAGGAGAATCATATCCTCCAGCGAGCCAGAATGGATATCCAAGTGCTGCAACCGCATGAAGATCAACAACATCGCGTTGATCATATATAGATTGCCCGGATTCATCATATTTTTTAGGCCCCCGCGGTGGGGCATTATGGCCCCCAGCAGTTGGCCCTTCAATGATAAAACCTTCAACAGAACCTGTTGATTTTTTTGACATGAGCAAAGCTAAACTATACGATGAAATGATCGGAAAAAAGGCCGGACGATGCAACTCTTGTCGAACACCATTATAGTCTCTTGGATCAAAGTGACTACTAGGTCCCTCTCCAGCCTTCATTCCCACAACTTCACATTTCAAACTTGCCGGTTCATTTTTAGCTAAAAGATTAATGGCTCCAGGAATCTCACGAGGAATGCCAGCTCCCATTAAAACAACATCTACGTGAGCGTTCATGGCGCCATATAAAATCGCTAAGTTAGGTAGTGATAATTTAGTCAACAGATTGATGCCAACTTGACCATCATGATCGAATTTAGCTAACCAAACTTCAGCAAATGCCCCAAGCATAGCCACTGTGCGTAACCATGTAGAGGATTCCAGTGTCCACATCGGTAATCGTTGATACGGTTGTGAAGACAACTTTCCATTAGGAACAAAGTACTTATCTATGATCTTTTGTGCTAGAGATGGCCATGGTGATGCCGCTAAAGCTTTTCGCATATAGCCTCCCACATCACCGTCTTGTAATCGTCTCAAAAGCACAGTATCAATTCCTGTTCCAGAAACTACTCCAAGCTGTCCAGTTCGTGAAACAGCACGTGCTAATTTCCAATTGGAAATTGCCACACCCATACCACCTTGGATGATTTCGGGCCATTTTTTTGTGGTGGTTGTATTTACATCCATATAAACACCCTCCAATGGCAGTGATAGAGTAACAATTGATCTTCTGGACAACGAGACTCATGGATGTGAAAGACCCATCGATAATTTTTTTAGATCTATTGTAAAGTGAATGGATACTAGCTTCCATGATGCAAGCAACGCTTAGCTAAAGCGTTAGCCATCCGATAATTCTTGTAATAGCGCAATCATGAATCTAAGTGAGTGTTGTACGGTGGGATCCTTTCTTAATTTTGCTAAACGAAACATAGAAATAGATGATTTATCTTCGGAAGATTTAAGTAGTGCATCTGTAATAATAGTAGGACGAGAAATGATTGGTTTGCATAGATCAGCGGTCAAAACTAAAAGCGGCGTCAGTTGCAATAAAACAGGTAATACTTGAAATAACTTGATGCCAGATGGAAAAACATCTTCTTTTAAGGGTATGGAAAGTTGTTTTATACTCTGCAAAATATTATCAAGAAGTTCAGGATCCTTTGCCATAGGTTCTAATAAATCCATACCCATCTCTAAATAAGATGTCATTTTAACCAATAAAGGTAGTTGATCCATTAGTGTATTTAAATTATCCACCATGCCGGTTTTTTTAAGTTTACTTAATTCATTTGTTATATTTAAGATTAATTCTGGATCTTTTACCATAGGCTCAATCAACTCTGTTCCAAGCTCAAGTATTCCTAACCATTTAGCGATAGTTGGCATAGCTCGCAACACAGTTACGGTTGCGTTTTGAATGGTGTTATCTCCTAAAATTTCAAGGAGTTCGTCAACTTGATCAACAGCTAGTGATTCAGAAGTCATCCTGTTCCCTTCTTTCTAAGTAGTAATACATCACTAAAATATTAAATCGGTAAATTGGTGAATCCATTTTTCATTTTCCAAATGAAATATTTTTCAAATGCTATTTTTGCTCCATGAACCCAAGATCCATATTGTAACGTGTAATTTTTTTGGGGTGGAAAAACTGGATCAGCAATCATATAAATACCGGCATCACCAGAATCCAATATGCATAGCGCTTTCATATCATAGGGATTGAATTCAACATGGGGCATTCCGTTAATTTCAGCAATGATGTTCTTTACGGCCGTTTTTGCCATATGTTCTGCCATATAACCCGTTTTTGGAACACCAGTAGGTATAGGCGTCGGTTCTTTTGGACTTAAAGCGACATTAACTCCACCCGCAAAAATATTAGAAAAATTAGGATGACGGTATTCAGATGTAACTGGGATAAATCCTTTATCATTTCCAAGACCAGGTGTATTAAACACGGCTTCAATTCCAATAAACGGTGGGATGAGCATGCTATATGAAAAAGGAATCTGTGTCCCATCGTCTAGAATCACTTGATCTTTCTCCACTTTTTGAATGGCATGATTGGGATAAGCTACAATATCAAGTTCTGCAAACATTTTTTTAACCATATGTTCAGAATCACCTACGCCGCCTAAGCCAAAGTGACCAAGAAACGGTTCTGGAGTGATCCAACTTATCTTCACTTTGTTTCTTAAGTTATTTTTACGCAAATAACTTTCAACATTTAACAAAAATTCATATCCAGCACCAAAGCAACTTGCTCCTTGAGTTGCACCAATCACGATAGGCCCTGGATTTTTTAAAAACTCTTTAAAAGCTGCTTGTGCAGATAAGGAGTGCTGCAAGTTGCATACGGAGTGCGTGTAGCCACCATGTGGTCCCAATCCTTCAACTGCAGCAAAATCAAGTGCCGGTCCTGTGCCTAAAAATAAATAATCGTACTCCAATGTTCCTTTTTCTGTATAAACTATATTTTGATGCGGATCGATTTTCGTAACAGAATCATGAATAAATTGTATTCCATGTTTATCCATTGTAGGTTTAAGAGGAAATGAAACTTGATCAGGTGTTCTTGTTCCTAAAACAACCCAAGGCATAGATGGGATAAAAACAAAGTTTTCCTGTTTTGAAATAACCACTACCTCATGTTCTTTACCAAGTTCTCTTCTCAGATCTAATGCGGCGGTAAGACCCGCAAAGGATGCTCCAACTACCATAATTTTAGCCAATTTAGCATCTCCTTTAATTAAATATATTTCTTAAATAAGTAAATCATGAAATGCACTATTGATGTGAACCGTAATCTCATATTACATTTATAGCTTATCTGAGAAGAGGACTATAAAATAAGATCCAGATGGATGATATAGACTAGTTCTTATGTACTATTACGATCAATTTATGTACTAGCGTTGCAGTGAACGATCAAGTCCTAAATGTGGTGTAAATTCGCCCCACGGTAGATGTGTAGATATGTTAACTGATTTGTTGTAGTTTCGGTTGCATTTCGCTTAGTTTTTTCTGTTCATCACGCCACACGAAATACTCCGCCATATCCAAGTATTTGTGTCCCGTTTGCCACTTCTCGTCCATCTCCATCAGCAACGCGCCAATGAGCCGTGTCACAGAATCCCGGTTAGGATAAATCCGAATCACGCGATCCCGTCGCCGTATTTCCTCATTGAGCCGCTCCATACCGTTGGTTGTGCGCAGTCGTTTGCGATATCGGTCTGGCAATGACAGAACCGCTGTAATGTCATCGAATCCGTCCTCCAGCACAGCAATGGCTTTAGTGGCTTTGTCTCCGTAGTCTTCTACAACCTTGTTCATCAACATCCTCGCGGTTTCCACGTCTGGCGCATCAAGAATGGCACGGACTTTTCCGTACAGCTCGTCGTGTAGACTCTTTGGTGTCGCTTCCAAGAAGTTACGCATGAAGTGCGTTTGGCAGCGTTGCCACGTACTCCCCTGGAACTGTGAATGTAGCGCCTTGACAAGACCGCTATGGCTGTCCGAAACCACGATGTCGACACCGCGTAAGTCACGACTTTTCAGCCATGAAAAGAATTCAGACCAACTCGCAGTGGACTCACTATCCCCAATCATCATGCCAAGAATCTCTCGATATCCTTCTTCGTTGACACCTGTTGCAATCATGACCGAGCGAGCACGAACACGCCCATCCTCACGGATTTTCAATACAATTGCATCTACCAAAACAAAGGGATATTTCTTCTCTTTCAGGTTACGTCCATTCCACGCATTCACGATTGGGTCAAGACGTTTGCACAGTTCCGACACAGTAGATTTCGAGAATTCAGCACCACACAATTCTTCGGTAATCGCAGTGATTTTTCGAGTCGACACGCCCTGAATCACCATCTCCACTAAAGCCAGAAGCAGTGCCTGCTCACTGCGCTGGTATCTCGCAAACATTTCGGTAGAGAAGTTCCCATTGCGAAGCCTTGGGACGTGCAATGTGAGCGTTCCAACACGCGTCGTTAGTGGATGGGGACGAGTCCCGTTACGATAACCTTGGCGCTCATCTGCGCGTTCATAAGGCTGTGCTTGCACCTGCTCAGTTGCCTGTGCCTGAAGGACTTGGTTTAATACCTGTTCAAGCAAATCTGACATCCCTTTATCGCCAGAAAAAAGCCCTTTCAAAACCGTGTCATCCAGTGTAATGTTGTATTGTGCCATTCGCATAAACCTCCCAGTAGATTAGGTTCTCGACAAACTCATTCTACCAAAAGGGGCGAGATGGCACTTTCATATGATGTCACCCAGTGCGTCCACTGAATTTACACCATTATACGGACTCAACTCAGTGAACTACTACGAGGCTAAAAACTTCGTGATAGTTCACTGCAGAAGTATACATTTGTGAACGCCTTGTCAAGTGCGAACTTTTGTGTTTATGATTTTATTTCAGATGATTCAAATTAAATTTTTTAATCACTGTGTCCTACTCATACTGCCACACACTATACGTAAAGATCGCTTCCGCAGGATATACGCGTCTCCCCCTAGAGGTTGGCGTACCTTTTCTGTGCAGACTTTTGATCAACAAGATCCGACATGTCGCAATGGTGCGGTTACCCTTGTAGACGTCTAACATTTGTCGACGAAACCCAATGACTAATACATACTCATCACCACTCATAGTTGGTTATACATCGCAGATTGGCTCGTCTCATACCACACCATTGTTTGATCGCCCAATGCAAATTGATCCACATAGAAGAATAACTCGATCTGCCAACATCTGCGAGATAGCGCGGCGATCTCTAGATCATCAAAATTTAAATCATTTGTCCTCTCGATCGTTTCGATATCCTCTGTGTGAATAGCAATCAAGCATAGCTTAGATGTTATTCCTTTGAATCAGAGATTCAGGATGAACGTGACGATCTTCTTTCACTTTGCTAATCCGTGCATAGGATATGACTGGAGACAAACTGAACTCCCATTGCGTTGTAGTGATCAAATGCCAGGTAGATAACATTGCCCTAAACAAAGACATGAAGCGTGCCTTCATCAACCTCTGTATTTTTACATATAGTATCAAACGAAAGTATGAGTAACCATCAGGTCATACCTACTTGCGTAGAGCGAAACTCAGCCCAAGGATAGATGCTAAGGTGCATGGTAATGATCATTGATGCATAGCTTCTCACTTCTGTTCTAGCCAAATAGAAGTGAGAATTTCGGCTACACGCAGGAAACCAATACCTAGAACGTTTATGAATTCTCATCGCGTATCTTTGGCAAAAGTATGGTTGTGCTGATTGATGAGAATACAATGTCACGATGGAGCATCTCATGTCCATGAAGATGTAGACTGGTCAGAGATGTGTATTCCCTTACATCTAGATTTATAGTAAACAGTTCGTGCGTGTAGCAAATCGCCGTGTGAAAAAGTGCTTCAATTTCATACAATTAAGGTGTTTTGTGAATGGCTGTCCCGGTACCCTCGTCCGTGTTGAGCCTCTTTGGCCAAAATCGAACGAGACAGGCTGTACGACTTCATCAAATAATAAGATTCATAAAATTCTATTAAATTAAAACATTCAAAGCAAAAATAGCTCATTTAGACCGTCAAATTTAGTACTTGTATACCCTATATGTCATACAAGTTTTTGTTATATTGAATTCAAGTTAAGAAAATAGAAAAGAGGCATGTGTCATGAATACTTTATATGATGTTGTTATCATTGGTGGAGGAGCTGGCGGATTACAAAGTGCAATACATATGGGTCGTTACGGATGGAAAACATTAGTTATTGATAGAGGAAAGGGACGTACATTTTATTCCCCTGTATATCATAATTTACTTGGCTTCCCTGAGGGTATATCAGGTGCTGAATTATTAATGCGTGGTAAAAAACAAGCTAAAAAATATGGAGTTGAATTTTTGAATAAAATAGTAATCGATGTGATTAAAGATGAGTCCGGAATGTTTACGATTACAGCACAGCGTCGGAAGGAATTTCGAGAACATTCCAATTTAGAAATATCTATAATACACACACGTAAATTGGTTATTGCTACTGGGATTATGGATCAACATCCAAATGTCCCCAATGTTTATCATTGGGCTGGATATAGTATTTATTATTGTCCTGACTGCGATGGTTATGAGTTACGAAATAAACGAGTAGTCGTAGTCGGAAAAGGCGATGGAGTAGCTAAAAAAGCTCTTATGCTATTGAATTGGACACGTAATATGACTATTGTTAACGTAGACACTCATTCTGCAATTAGCCCTAACCTCTTAGCGCAATTGTCTGATTACAATATAACCATTTATCAAAGCGAACTAAAGGAGTTTTCTGGTTCCAGTCGTGACCGTATTGAAAAAGTTATTCTTCAAGATGGTACAGAAATTGTAACGGATCTTGTGTTTTCGTCATTAGGTATGTATAGCGTAAACTCTGAATTAGGGTCGAAATTAGGCATAAAAACGCTAGATAATGGACATATTATTGTAGATGCTAGAACAAAAGAAACTTCTGTTAGAAATGTATGGGCCGTTGGGGATATTGTTGCTCATTCTCAACAAGTTATGATCGCAATGGGTGATGGCGCTCAAGCTGCAATATGGATCAATAAGTCGTTACGAGGAGATGGATTATTACCGCAAATAGATTTGATTGATGAAGAGGCTATTCTTACTACCAACTAATTCATTTGAAAATACACTATTAAGTGTGAAGTATCTAATGTACCCCTTAGTGAAAGATATTTGTGTGCATTTTATTGATTGGATTCGCCGTAAAACCTTTTGCTTTAGCCCTTAGCATTATCCATAAGTAGGGATTGCTGATGGCTTCATTGCAATAAGTACAAGGATTTATGAGGTTTTATGTCGGAACTGCACACATGACCTTTCAAATTTTTACCATTAAATCCCGATATATTGAGGGCGGCATGTACAAACATACAGAGCTTCAATTCGTAATGCCAGACGATGTTTTCCCTCCCTTTGTCAGGCTACTGAATAATGAGAATCAGTGGATTCAACTCGCCTCCTCATTCTCTGGTGGAAAATTGAAGCTCACTACGTTCAGACGTTCCAACCCTTCCGCAGAGGGGAAGGGTTGGAACGTCTGAACGTAGTGAGCTTGCTACTCTTATCATTCCGTCTGAGCGACTGTGAGACGGTTCAACTGATCATGGAGTTAGTATAAAGTAATGGACACGAGACAATCTATAGTACCGCAATACACACGGATTTCGGTTAAGTGTCCAGGCGCTTCTCAAAGACTCACGAAGGAAGAGCGAAAGGATCATAGACAAACGAGGCTTAATGCGGCGGAGCATAATGCCGTTCAAAAGAAGTTTGGCGAAGAGCGCATCTACGGACTTGGTCTGATTAAGGCGCAACTTGCAAACACGAGCGCGACCGTCACGGCCTTCCAACTGCTGATGATGAACCTGGAGAGGAGTGCTACTTGTCCCACTTAAAGAACATCTAGATGTGATAACGTCTGCGAGAACGTGTAGTGATCGTATTGCATCAAGGTCCAGATCATTCGTAAGTATTTCGATCATTTCGTTATCCCTTGAGTAGACAGTGATTAAGTACAGCTTTGATGTCATTTCTTTGGATCAGAGGTTCTGGACTAACGTGACGATCTTCTTTCACTTCGCTAATCCGTGCATTGGAAATGACTGGATAGACCAACAGAACTCCCTTGCGTTATAGTGATCAAATGCTGGAGAGTTAACATAGCCCTGAACAAAAAAAATGTAGCGTGTCTTCATTGACTCCTATTATTTACCTATTAGCATATTCTGAACGTGGTGTGTATTTGCTCCTCAGTAGATATCGAATTATGTTCACTTATTCTTGATCACTACATAGAGGGAAAAAATAGTTCCAGCGATCTATTACCAAATCAACAAGGGTTGGATCAAATTGAGTCCCTCTATGTGTACAAATGAAATGTCTAATTTCCTCTGACGACATTCTTTTGCGATAGAGCTTTTCTGTATCTAACGCATCCATCACATCTGCAAGACTAACAATTCGTGCACAGAGCGGAATTTGAATCCCTTGCAATCCATGAGGATATCCTGCACCATTCCACCATTCATGGTGGAATTCCGCCTCTTCCATTGCGTAACGCATGAATTTTTCAATAGAATATGGGGAAGAAGCTATAATCGGCATGATTTGACTAAGTATATATCGGCCTGCTCTTGCATGGGTTTGCATGGCACTACGTTCATCGGGGGTCAAAATATCTGCTTTAGTTAGAATGTCCTTTGAAATGATGATTTTCCCAATATCATGAGCAATCGCCGCTTCTGATAGCCAGGTAATATCCTGATCTGCTAAATCGTACTCCTCCTTAGCTATTTGTGCGATTTTTCTTGAATATAGCTTCACATGATCCACATGCGGATCGATCATTGGATCATTCCATTCAGCCATTTGAATCATCACTTGTAAAAAATGTGTAGTCACGTAGTGAACGATCTCTTCACGTACTTTTTCTTCTTTTATATCATAGTTTTTTTGGTAGACTTCATACATAATGACTTCGCGCAGTTGCATTCGTTTTAGAAATAGGGGAAAGAAAATATCTCGATCTTCGAGGGTCATCCTAATAAACACTTCTTGAATGATAAAATGAAAGGTTTTTGCAACCCATTGGATGGGAATACCCAAGTCCACATGGATTTTTCCTATATGTTTCATCGTTTGTTTTTCATAAGCTAATGTCGCGTCGCAAAGTGATAAAAAAAATCCCCTCATCCCAAACTCTAAGTGGTCTCGTCGTGGTCGAATCATATCATGTAAAGAAGGCTCGTTCTCTAACATATTGTAAAGACGTGTTACCACATCGGGAGCATGTTTTTCGAAGAAAAAGAAATTGGCAGATAATTGTAGTGCGTCTTCATTGGAAAATACATGATCAATATCCATATATCAATCTCCTCCAGAGCTAGAAACACCATCATGATCCGTAGTTTACAATGAGTATACAAACGATATAGTGCTTTTACGTATACCCACATTGACATCTCTAGGTGTTCATTCGCACTCTATACCTTGTCAAACTTATTTTTGTGATACCGTTCTCATAGGCAGATGATCTTCATACGAACTATACACGTGTATTTTTTCATGTTAAAACGTTGTACATTCTTGTCATGACAGACGGTTTAGCTTATCCTACCTTCACTCGTTTTGTCATTGGATCGTTCCATAGACTACTTTGCAAGATGTTCTGCATTCACTTCTTCTTCAGATAAATCGTTAAAAAGTGCTTCTAAGCGCAATAATTCAGTCTCTACAATTTGTAAATTGCGTTGTTCAGCATCACGATCCATTGTATTGGTGAAAATGAGCAATCTCATACCCAGTAGAGAATTACGCACTTCATTTACTAATGC
Organism: Sulfoacidibacillus ferrooxidans; assembly: GCF_022606465.1. NCBI lineage: Bacteria > Bacillati > Bacillota > Bacilli > Caryophanales > Alicyclobacillaceae > Sulfoacidibacillus > Sulfoacidibacillus ferrooxidans. The sequence continues at coordinate 27,810 of NZ_JALBUF010000015.1, read as the reverse complement.
CCAGGGCACTATTTGTGCGCGTATGGTTCTTTGAGCGGGTATTTTATTTTGTTCACGCGTATGTTGCGTAGCAAGTTGATGACTATGCCCTAGCCATGCAATGACTGAGCACCCCAAAAATTGCAAAATAATAGGCGCCCAATGTTCATGGTGACCACCATTTTCCATGATCGATAACGCAGTAATCAGAATACCTCCAAAAACTGCAGGGACAAATCCAATGCTGTAACCAACAGCTCCAGCTAAAAGCACTTCTATACTTGAAAATACATTATGTTCGATAAATGAAAATAGTAAAAAGACAACACCAAGTAATGCAGCCATCAAGGTTACGCGCAAACGTAAATAATTGAGTACGTTTTCATCAAACTGAGAAATCAATTTCATGCTATGAGTAACCAGACGTTTGATATTTCTCCACATGGTAACCCCTTCTATTCTGCAGAATCGTTATTTTTCAATCATTGAAGGTTGGGTCAACAAAAGAGAACATAGCTCATTAACCTTTGTGACCCACCAACATGCCACGTCAGTTTCAACATCTCTTCTTATCTTACTGAGATCGCTACCCGGTTTACTTTTGCCTGTTCGAGGTATTTGGCCACGACATAGCCACCACTCATGTTTTGTACTTGTGTAAAGCCATGTCCTTTAAGGATTTGATGGGCAAAATAGCTCCGCTGACCGGATCGACAATAAAGGATCGTTGGCTTTTGAGGATCTAATTCGGCGATTCGTGTGCGCAACTCATCGAGTGGAATATTGATCGCATGGGGCAACATCCCTTTGGCCGTTTCATCCGGTCTTCTGACGTCCACAATTTGAAACTGCAAAGGATCCATTGGCCATTCGTTGAGTAGTTCTACTGTCCCATCATATACATGTTCTGCTGCCATACCAGCCATAATCACCGGATCTTTCGCCGACGAAAAAGGTGGAGCATAGGCGAGATCGAGATCTGCAAGATCCTCTACCGTCATACGACCAAAAATAGCCGTTGCCAACACGTCCACACGCTTATCGACGCCTTCACGTCCCACCACTTCCCCGCCGATTAAGCGACCTGTGCTCTGCTCGACAATCAACTTGATCGTTATATCGTGCGCACCCGGGTAATAGGAAGCATGATGCCCTGCCGTATTGTAAGAGACGAAGTAGGGAATACCTGCTGCCTTAGCCGCTCGCTCCGTCATTCCTGTCATACCTATATTGACTGCACCTACTCGTACAATCGACGTTCCAAGGGCTCCTCTAAACTTCACGTGCATCCCACAAACATTCATTCCGATAATGCGGGCTTGTTTATTCGCAGATCCAGCTAACGCAATCCAATGCATCTTTCCATCGATCATATACTTGACTTCAGCCATATCCCCGCCAGCATAGATATCGGGATCACTTGTTTGCATCATATCGTTGACTTTCAGCGCTCCTGTCACACCCAACGCTAAGCCCGCGTCTTTTGCCAATTGAACATCCGGACGTACTCCAAGTCCCAAAATAAATACATCTGCCTGCACTTCTTTCCCACTTTCAAGAATCACCGATCGTGCACGGTCATCGCCTGTAAATGACGAAACCCCATCCCCTAACACAGTCGTAATCCCCATGCGTTTCAACTCATCCACCACGCGACTCGTCATCTCTTCATCAAAGGGCGGAAGAACCTGTGTTGCTTTTTCAATTAATGTTACGCGCAACCCTAGTGCACGAAGATTTTCGGCCATTTCAAGTCCAATAAATCCTGCTCCAATCATGACCACTCGTTTTGCCTGATACAGTGATATAAATTGTTTAATCGCGTCTACATCAGGGACATTGCGCACAGAGAAGATACCTGGCAAGTGCAATCCTGGAAAGGGAGGAATCAATGGCTTTGCGCCAAGTGCTAACACGAGCTTGTGATAAGTCTCTTCATAGATGTCTCCAGTGACGATATTGCGTATTGAAACTACTTTTCGTGTTCGATCAATAGCGATCACTTCTTGACGCGTACGCACGTCAATTTCAAAACGTGCTTTTAACGACTCTGGCGTATGCAAAAGCAAGTCATTGCGATCTGGAATGACGCCACCTAAGTAATAAGGTAAACCACAATTAGCAAATGATACATGAGGTCCTTTTTCGATGATCACAATCTCAGCTGTTTCATCCATTCTCCGTACCTTGGCAGCAGCACCGGCACCAAGTGCAACCCCGCCAATAATGACAACCTTTAGTTTGTTCACCTCTTGCATAGTCAATCGCCTCCTACAACCATCTTAAAAGCACATCTCCGTTCACATAAGCCCCAAACAGACTATCCGCATATAGCGCAAAGAGACTACATGCGAGTGATCTAATATGCTACATGTCATCTACAAGCAAATTCCTTCCGCCTTGCTGTTTTGATGTAGACGTAGCTGTACAATCTAAGATTCATAAGGGAAAAGTATGGTGGATGTCTCTCATAGCTGACCTCTCCGTGATGACAATGATTATGAATCGAATCATTGCATTTATTTATAGTTTTTTTATGAATCCTTCTCGCACTGCATAGGTAGCAGCCGCTACGCGATTGATAACATGCAATTTATCCAAAATACGTCGCACGTGATTGCGTACTGTATTTTCACTAATAAAGAGACGTTTGGCAATATCCTTATTGGTGGCGCCTGTTCCAATCTCCCTGAGGATATCGATTTCTCGTAAGGTTAGTGGTTGTTGTGCATTCTCTATCTCTTCATAGGTAGACGGATTAGACAGGCCAGAGAGAATCGTAGGGGCTAGATGATCCGGAACAACGGTTTCGCCCTTTGACACGTTATGCACAGCTTCGACTAACTCATCGGGATCGACCGTCTTAATGAGATATCCTTGTGCGCCATGTTTCATTGCATCAAATAAGGATTTTTCTTCCTCGTTGACCGTTAAAATGAGAATGTGTACGGGGACTTGTAACTTACGAATGCGTCGTATCGCTTCGAACCCATTCATTTGGGGCATAGATAAATCGATGATTAATACATCTGGGCGAAGCGATTCAACAAGGTGTACAGCTTCAAATCCATTCTCGCCTTCTCCCACCACCTCAACGTCTGGGGAGTTTTGCAGGATGCCGATAACACCGTTTCGAAACAGCTGGTGATCATCTACCACAACCACTCTAATGCCCACATAGCATTCCTCCTACTGTATCTACCCAATACATACTCTCTTTTTTCTAGTATTCCATAAGAACCTCTGGGGTAACACAGCCATTCAAACTATACTTGTAGTCCTTATAGACTAAAAGGTAACAGCATCGTTTTTCATTCTCAGAAAAACAAGGAACTGCCCAGCCATATGACTCGATAGCAATACTCATGGTCAGTGCTACATGAGAGCATAAAGTCTATCTTTGACTTCATCTTAAGCTTATCTTCTATTGAACTATGGGTGCATGATCAACAAGTTTTCTCGATTCCCATGAGAGGACTATAGGTATTTTCAAGGGGTGCCATCTTACAATTTTATGATCAATTTCTACTTATTTTTGTTCACCATCCGATAAAAAATGAACGTAGACTACGGACTGTAGTTCAAAACGACTATGCCTAGCATCCTAGTATTCTATCCATATGAACCAGAGAAAGTAGTCGTTTTGGTTCTTACGATAACATCGCCCATCCATTACCATGAAGATATCGAAAGCGAAGGGAGTGGCACGCGATGGTAAACTTCTCAAATGCGTGGCCCAATTATTATGTCGGCTATCTATGGCTCATTGTTTTCATGATGTTTGTTGCAGCCAAATATCCTCACCATGATCGAGGCGATAAAAAATGAACTGGACCAAAAGCATGCGCACCACAGTGACAGAAAAGTTGACGTGGGATAATCTCTTACCTTCAGAACAACCCATTTACGTCTCATCGCTCGTCTATAGTTTTGGTGTTTTTACATTAAGCAGTCTGGTCTTCACGATTATGTCAGGTGTCATCATGGCGGCATACGGCCCCACTTGGTATCAATATTCTGCTGCGGGGGCGTTCTTTCGTTCGGTGCACTTTTGGAGTGTTCAGGCCTTTTTCTTCTTTATGACGATGCATCTGGTAGGTCAGTTTTTTATGGGATCGTGGCGTGAAGGTCGCGCCATGACATGGGTACTTGGGGCACTCTCCTTTGGTGTTTCCGTGATCACCGCCTTCACCGGATACCTATCCCGCGGTGACTTCTTTTCGCAGTGGAATCAGGTACAAAGTAAGGATGCCTTCAATGGCGCTGGACTCGATGGGTTTTTGAACATCTTAAATAACGGGCAAGTCTACGGTCTCCACATCGCCGTGTTACCACTGATCTTAATCGTTCTGGTCGGTTGGCATATGGTTGCCGTTCGAGCCAAAGGCGTTGTTCCACCCTATCAAGCAGCACATGTTCAAAAGAAAGAAGGGGAAAAAAGATGACTCGAAAAGCGCACTTTGAACGCAATACTTTGCGCTTTCCCCAAAAAGACTTCGATATGGTGAAAGAAGGCATTGTTAGTCTTGGCATCGTAGGCGTCGCAGTTGTGATCGTGGCAGCTATTTTCGGTGCACCGTATCGCCCTGCCATTACCAACCAAGAGATCGCTAATCAAAAACCGATACTCGTGATGCAAACAGCCATGGGTGACCTTGATGGTCAAGGAGAAATGGCCGCCTATGGTCCACCATACAATAACGGTTGGCACGGTGTCGCACAAAACATTCAATCCATTGGTCCCTTTTCACCGCAAACATGGTGGGGTACTCCCTACCATCTCTACACGCCAAATGCGGATGTCATCACACCCTTAACCATGCTTGCAACGGCATCCAATAACTCGGCGTTGCAAGCTGCCATACAAACCTACAACGCAGCTTCCTACACGCAGCAGCAAGCATGGGATAACAACTTTACTAACGCATTAAATAAAGCCACTGTGCAAAACGGGCAAGTCGTTGTCCCAAGTGGTCAATACGGCCCGGTGCAACTCATGATGAACGATGAATTGGCTCTCGCGAAGTCTGGATTATTATCTGGTGCACTCGATCGGGAGACCAACAATGGAGTTTACCGTTGGAACATCCAAAATGATCTCTTATTTTTACAAGGTCCAGCACTTCATCAATATGCTAAAACCATCGACATGAAAGGTGGGCAATGGGGCATCAACCACGATGAACAAGCGTATCCTGGCCCCTGGTGGTTGACTCCATACACTTTCTTGTATCAAGTACCGCCAGGTTCCACGTCGCCATCCGGCGATGAAATCGTCGCGTACACCATTGCTGTTTTATTTGGACTACTCATTTTGCTGCCGTTTATTCCCGGTCTCAATAAGTTGCCACGCGTACTTCCTGTGCACCGTGCTATCTGGCGAGATTGGTACAAACGGTTAGAGACAACCAACGCCTGTGCATCCTGTCCACTAGCTACATCGTGCAATAAAGAGTTTCATGGTCCTATGACCGCTGCAGCAGACCATAAGATACCAGCATGCTATGATCAGACAACATCAGGAGCGGAAGGTTCGCGTTTCGTATCACAAGACTCTGGTATCCAACCGCATGCATAATCAAACGAATGAGTAGTTGCCATTGTAAATGAACCTATAGGTGGTGTAAAACATACACCACCTATACAGAGGAGACGACGAAGATGAGTAAGGGACTCAAGTTATGGGTGATTTGGATATTAGCATTACTTGCAGGGGTGTATGGAACGGCTGTTGTATACCAAGCGATCACGACCACAGCGAAAATAGATTATGTATACGGGATTCCTATTCTCCTCTTTGGCATCTGGGTGACAGGAAACATCTGGGCTTCGGCACGTCAAGCTTACCGCCGGCAACGCGCGCATCAATCCTAACATTGACCTTATGAGGAGTTGAGTACAATGACCACTCGATGTCACCTATCCATTGATGTATATGGAAATCCTATCGTCTATCGAACCCAATCCATGAACATCGTACCCATACTCTAATGCATATAAAAACATGGCTGGGTGACGCAATTTACGGCGTAAATGACGGTTTAGCTGCCATATTTGGCATTATAGCGGGTGTGTCAGGATTTACGAATAGCCATCGGATGATTCTTGTATCCGGTTTATTTGGAGCCATCGCAAGCACTCTGTCTATGGGAGCTGGCGCATGGCTTGCTGCACGCTCTGAAAATGAAGTAAAGGAACGAGATATAGTGGATCATCAGCGCCACTTTACTACTCATGTAGAAGAGTACATCAGCGAATTGGTCCATGACTACGAGCAAGATGGATTTACTCATGCAGAGTCTCTTTGGATTGTAGAGCGTCTTTCAAAAGATCCAGAACGGTTCTTACACCGAGTTCTTACTGATCATACTGGATGGATGGAGTTGCACTCAAAAAATCCATGGCACGCCATGCTTTTTGCCGGAATATCCACACTCATTGGCGCCTTTATACCGCTTGTCCCACTGTTTTTCTTTACGAACTCATGGGGATTTATGCTAGCTGCTATAGTGAGCATCATCGCGCACTATGTAGTAGGTGCAGTCAAATCATGGGTCACTCTACGCCCTTGGTGGCAAAGTGGTTTAGAAATGATGATGGTAGGTATCCTTGTGGGCGTAATTTCCTATGGCCTTGGATCCATGAGTGCATGGTTCATTTAAGTCACTAATCACTCGTGGATCACAGAAACTCTTCCCCCCGGATACAACTACGTCATCTCGGGGGGAGAAGAGTTTCATTTGAATCCTACTATACGTAACGATGAAAGTTAGCTACGGTAAAGGATATGCGTTATTCATGCAAATAGTTTTTTACATGCTGACTGACCCGTGTTGCATCTTGGATACAGTCAGGAATTCCCATACCCCGATATGCAGCTCCAGCCAAAAAGATACCCGGCAACTTTGCGATTTCCTGATCAATTTGCTCCAGTCGTTGTAAATGACCAACATCATATTGAGGCATAGAGGATTCCCAACGTTTTATGTGAACAAACTCAGGTTCATCTTTCAACCCTGTCGTTTTTTCCAAATCCTCTTTCACTTTTCGAATCAGCTTTTCATCATCCCATGTAACTGCCTCCTCATCTCCATCACGTCCCACATAACAGCGAATTAATAAAGTTCCTTTTTTTGACGCATGCACCCATTTATTTGATACAACCGTGCAGGCAGTGATGCTCATCCCTTCATGACGTGGCACTAAAAATCCAGATCCCACAAGCGAAAATGCATAAGAAGGACGCGTATATCCGAATGAAACAGTGGCCGTTGAGGCATAACGAATGGTCTTTAACTTTCTCACATCTATCTCTAATCCACCCAAAAGTACAGCTGAGTCAAAGGCTGGTGTAGCCAGAATGATTGCATCCGCAGGCACCAGCGACTCTCGACCCTCTTCAACGATGTGAATATAGTATTTACCATCCGATGTCAGCTGAATATCTAAGGCTTGAGTATTTACTTTCACATCGGTATACTCTGTAATCTGTGATACTACGTGATCCACTAATTGTTCGAGGCCATGTTCAAGTGTAATAAACATCGGCCCTGATAAGCGCGATACCGATGATACACGTTTTCTTTGCCGAACTGCACCAAGTAATAACCGAGCATTTTTTTCGTACAATTCACGTAACATCGGCATGGTGGCCTGTAAACTCAAATGATCGATATCTCCTGCGTAAATCCCAGATAAAAGAGGTGCTGCAAGAGTATCCACAATTTCATTGCCCAGTCGTTTTCTTAAAAACTCCCCTACTGATACATCATCTGGATAGGGTACATGCGGAAGCAACACCTCAAGGAGTGCACGAGCCTTACCTTGCAAACTCACTAATTTCGTTTTTGCAAAGGCACTAAGATCTGATGGAACGCCCGTTTGAATGCCTGGTGGCAAAGGATGAAGTTTACCCTGATGCCACACAAGCGTGCCACCTTGTGAACTGACTGGAATCATGGTATCGTGTAAGCCTATTTCTTTCATGAATTCAACACCGGCCGGTTTACGGGTAAAGATCGAGTCTGGTCCTACTTCCAGTGTGTATGCATCCGTTCTCTTTGTTTGAATTTTCCCGCCAAGTCGGCCCTCTTTTTCTACGAGAGTACACGATATAGCACCTTCTGTTTCAGATGCATAGAGTTGATGGAGACGATAGGCGGCCACAAGCCCAGTGATTCCTCCCCCTATAATGACCACATGAGGGTTATTCATAATTGTAGATTCCACCTTTTACGGATTACTTCACATGTAACTGTGTAGGTACATAAGAACAGGCTGGATCCTCCGCTAAAGGATCTCCTGAATCACTAAATGCACGAGAACGAGACCCACCACAAGCATCCACATAATCACACACACCACATTTTCCACTGAAAGTTCCACTGCGAATAGCCTGTAGCGTTGGATGGTTACGATAGATGGTAGATAAGCTTTCTTCACGTATATTTCCAAGTGGAAGTGGTAGAAAACCTGCTGGATAGACGGTTCCATCATAAGATACAAAGATAATGCCTTTTCCATCTCGTGTTCCGCTTGTTTGAGCTTTAGATGCCGTTGTTGAAGCGCCTAATAACATGGTTAATTCGTTCGATAACTTCTGATAGAGAGGACTCAAATGAAAGATCTCAGCGATCTGTTCTGGAAGAGTCATCGTCCTTTGGGGATCATGTAGTTTTCGTTCAGCTACTACCCTGCGAAAAAAAGGTGCCTCTACGGTGCGCACGGTCATACCATAAGTAGACACATCAAACAAAAAGTGAGAGACATCTTCACATTCAATAGGTGAAATTTCTTGTGAATCGATTCCCCGCCCTACGTGGATGAGGAAAAAAACTTCCCAAATGTGCACCCCGTTGGTTTTTAATAAGTGGGCGATTCTAGGTAACTCATGAACATTATCGCGCATCACAGCAGTATTGATCTGAACTTCAAAACCAGCATCAACCAGTCTTTGCATCGCGTCGATCGTATCAGAAAAATGCCCTTCAATTCCACGCACGCCTTCATGAGTCTGAGCCGTAGCTCCGTCTAAACTAAGCGAAATAACCTTTACACCAAGATTTTTCATTTGTACAATGGCTTCATCTGTTAATCGTGGGGTAACGCTCGGTGCTACTCCAACTGGAATGTCTAACGAACGGGCTTTAGCAATGAGAGCGAAGACATCCTCTCTCATCAGAGCATCACCCCCTGTGACAATAAGAACGGGATAAGGCTTACCAAATGAGGTTAAACTTTCAATAAAACGATATCCTTCTTCTGTAGACAGTTCTCCTGGCATAGGTTGTGCTATGGCTTGCGCACGGCAATGTTTGCACGCCAGTAAACACGCTCGTGTCGATTCCCAAAAAACTAGTATGGGTCGTTCATTAACATTGAAAGCTCCCATATCAATCCCACCTAAGACATTAGAATGATGTTGATACAATCATCATGTACCTTTACTTGACTGTAACATGGAGAGCTTCTGATCTCATGACCCATTTGGACCAGTTTGATACCTGTAACACACATATGAATAGATGATCATTATGGTCAGAATACGAGACAGGCAGCATGTTACCAAAAGGTAAAACAGACTAAAATCATGTCTGAATATGAAACAATACATGAATATACCGTGAAGGTGATCAAACCTTTTGACTATTGGATTACATCCACCGATTCAGGCAGGTCCAGCATGGTAATATTCATTTTTAAATTTATCTATTCCGGATATCCTTGTTGTGGCTACTATGTTGGTTATTTTTATCGTAGCGATTGCATTACCGTTTCCGGGAGACAAATCATGAGTAAGAATTGAACGCGCTCTACGCGCGAATGGATCAATCGAACGATTCCGATGGAACACTTACTGCCTGATACGATGCCAAAATATGTGCACTCTTATCAAATGCGCCGTAAAACCCCTTGCTTTAGCTCTTAGCATTACCCATAAGTACCTCCAAAATAATGCTGAACACATGCCCTGAGTTTTTGTAGACTTGCCTCATGAGTACTCAACTTATGCCAGCGGCTTCAGGTCATCGTTACTGTGGGAGAGTCTTCTCCGAATCGGATATTGAGATGATTCGGACGATCACCACATCCCAACAATATCCAACCAGAGCAGCCATTGCTCGTGCTCTGTGCACTGCCCTCACTTGGGTTAAACCTGACGGACTTCCCAAAGTCATGTCCGCCAGAGTGGCTCTATTGCGAATGCAGGAGGATGGACTTCTGTCACTCCCTGCGCCGACACATTCATACACGCCTGTCTGTGGTACGGAATTCACGGCTGCTTCCAACCCTCAACCGGAGGTGCGTTGTGCGATTTCGGAAATGGCGAGTCCCGTACTCCATCGAGTTGTCACCGCGGCAGATTCTAAGCTATGGAACGAAGTCGTGGCGCGTTATCATTATCTGGGGTACAAACCGTTGCCTGGTGCCCAGATCCGATATCTTGTCAGGCACGAAAACATGCTATTAGCTGCCATAGGCTTCGGTGCTGCTGCCTGGAAAACAGCTGCCCGAGACTCCTTTATCGGGTGGACACCTGAGGAACGTACTGCACATCTTCATTTAGTGGTCAACAACGCTCGCTTCCTAATCCTACCTTGGGTTCACGTGCCCAACCTGGCGTCTCGCATCCTTAGCCTAGCCGTTCGGCAAGTGGTGCGCGACTGGCCACAACTGTATGGATACCACCCAGTTCTACTAGAAACCTTTGTAGAACGGCAGCGATTTTCCGGCACCTGCTATAAAGCTGCCAATTGGCTCTACGCGGGTCAGACTACAGGGCGAGGTAAATTGGACCGTCATCATCGCCAGAACGTTCCTGTTAAGGATGTTTATCTGTATCCCTTACACCGCCATTTCCGACAGTCATTGACCACTTCGAGGACACACTGATGCTGTGGGCAGCCAAGGAATGCGGAACAGCTGATTTTGGTGATGCTCGTCTTACTCAGCGACTGGTTTCCTTCGTTGCAGAGCTGACTGAGCATCCGCAAAGTTCCTTACCCGAAGCCCTTGGTCAGTGGAGCGCCACCAAAGCGGCCCATCGGTTCTTCAGCAACGAGAAGGTAACAGGTAAGGCCATATACGATTCCCATAGAGGGGCGACTCTAGATAACATGCAGGATCAGTCTATGATTCTGGCCGTACAAGATACGACCATTGTTACTTTCACCTTGCACCGAAAGGCCGAAGGACTGGGACCTATCGGGCAGACAGGTTTGTCTGGTTTTTTCCTACACAGTTGCCTTGCCGTATCTACCAAGGGGGTCCCGCAAGGAATCTTGGCCCACCGTTTGTGGACTCGCTCTACTGAGGATAAGGGAAAACGGGAACTCCGTAGACAACGTCCTTTGGAAGACAAAGAGAGCGTACGTTGGATCGACGTTACGAAAGAAGTACGAACTGTCGTTCCTGATACTACCAAAGTAATGATGGTCGGAGACAGGGAAAGTGATATCTTTGATCTGTTCCTTCTCGCAGTCAACAACCATGATTTTTTGGTTCGAGCCGCCTGGGATCGCCGACTTCATGATTCGGATGACCATCTCTGGCATGTTGTTGAGAACGCCCCCGTCCTTGGTCAAACAACCATCAAAGTACCACGTAGAGACGAACGCCCTGAACGGGAGGCCATCCTTACCTTACAGGCTGCAACGGTAACCTTAAGGACGCCACATCATCGAAAGAAGGAGAATCTGGCACCCCCCACAGTGAACGCCCTACTCGTGCGAGAACAATCGCCGCAGGATGGCGAACCACCTATCGAGTGGATGCTTTTGACCACGTTACCTATCACTACTTTTGAAGAAGCTCTACCATGTTTAACTTGGTACACCTATCGTTGGCGGATTGAGCGATACCATTACATCCTAAAAAGTGGTTGTCAGATAGAAAAGCTTCAGTTGGAGACGAAAGATCGGCTCATGCGTGCACTCGCAGTATACAGCATTGTGGCCTCACGTTTGCTGCGGCTTACTTATCAGGCTAGGGAAACGCCAGAGGCACCCTGCACGGAAGCGCTCAGAGAAAGCGAATGGCAGGCCCTCTATACAGCGACGCACAAGACAACCGTTCTTCCCGAGCAACCTCCGAATATGCAAACCGCTGTACTGTGGATTGCCAAACTCGGTGGTTTTCTCGGACGCAAAAGCGATGGCAATCCCGGCTTAAAGGTGCTCTGGCGAGGCTTCCGCCGACTCCATGATCTAACTACGATGTGGGAGATCCTTCACCCGCCTAATATTTATGGGTAATGCTAAGCACTGAAGTGCGGGGCTTTACGGCGGATAAATATGGTTTCCACGGCTCTAGCCATCGCTATGTGGTAGAGCGCGTAGCCCAGATCATGGAGACCCCCAAGGAACGGATGCGTCTCATCAGTTGTCACATTGGCAATGGCGTGAGCGTGACATCCATCCGCCGTGGTCAGTCGTACTACACGTCAATGGGCTTTACGCCACTTGCCGGAGTGACGATGGGCACACGAAGCGATACTATCGACACCGGCATCATCCCTTACATTGAACAGATAGAGAACAGCACGACTGCTCAAGTCTTCGACATGCTCAACCACCACAGCGGCTTACTCGGCGTCTCGGGTATCAGCAACGATGTGCGGGTCTTGTTGGATCACGAGCAGAGGGGAAGCAAACGCGCTCATCTGGCGCTCGAATGATATATTTCGAAGCTGCACAATTATATTGGGCTGTCTCTCGCTGGCCTCAACGGAACCGACGGACTCGTATTTACGGCTGGCATTGGTGAAAACAGTCCAGAAATGAGCGAAAGAATTTGCCGAGGCTTTGAGTACGCCGGCATCTATCTAGATGCCAAAGCCAACTATGAAGGGAGTGGCGAACGAGTCATCTCCAGTCCTTACTCACCCATCAAAGTCATGGTGATCCCGACCAATGAAGAACTCATTATGGCGCGCGACCCCTATTGTATTGTCCAAGTAGCACATGGTGCGGATGTGAACGCTACGATCCTTCTCCGGTCAACCGCGAATCAGCCACTGTCCAATAAAGGCGATGAAACCGAGCGTCGCGCAGGTGCCTCCTGATGCTAGCCATGGTAAAGCCCACGTCGCAGTACTTTGCTGACCGATCCCGATCATGCCGATGATCAGCATCACGGCCCCTAGTCCGGAGACGCTGACTTGTCCGAGGGCCCACGGTGCCGGGGCCGGTCGGCGGTTTAATATCAGCGGGAAAAAGGTGTATCCTATGCCATATACGAGCGTGGTTACCCACCCTAAAAAGAGCAAATGCAAAGATGGCAAGGACAAGGGGTCCACGCCAAGTACCTGCAAGACACCAAGGATGAATGCAAACAACCATGCCATCCACCACGCGACTCGGCTCACTACAGGCACTTCTTTAGGCATTCGAGGTAACTCTCTGAGGTAAAGTGCGGCAAGCCAAGTAAACGAGAGACCTATGGCTCGCAGAGCCCAGTGGTGAAGCCATCCTTCCGGATTCGCAAAACCAGCACAGAGCACGCCTACAAACCAGAGCCATTGAATGATAGACACTTGTGTTTTTTGCAAAGGACGCACGCGCTCATAACGCGGTAGCAAATGCAACGAGACAGCGAGTACCGTTCCAGCGAGCCAGCCGTCATACAATAGAATTTGTATGCGTGTAGAAGACAGCCACGGTGTGCCTCCGTAGCGAATGGCCTGAATACATGCGACGACAGCAACGCCTACAAAAAGAACAAGAGCCATACTGGTTCCTCGTTCGGCCACGCGATCGGTCTGACGCCATATGACATCTTGTCGACCCAAACGAAACCCTGCGAACGACGACGGTAGGGAAAGCAATTCAGCAGCACTTGGCGCAAAGGATTCGGCAACACGTCGAGGCTTATGAGCATCGACGACGGCCGACAGAACAGCTGCCATAAATAGAAGAGCTGCTAAAGCCTGCAAGGACCAACCGACGTCCAGTATCCCCGTTAGCGCGGTGCCATTGCCCAACAAAATGGCGATGAGTCCAGCCTCGGCACTCGCGAAGTGTAGCCATGGCAACACGGGCCAAGGAACGCGCAAGGACGCGAATAGCTGCAACACGGCATACGTCATTCCATATATGAGAAAGGTGAGCCAGCCAAAAGGGTTAAGTTCAGCGTGATAGGGCGTAAGCAGATTAGCCCACGCCAGATGATTCGTCATGAGCGCGCCGAGGATCGCACCCGCAAGAAAATGAACCATACCCATTCCGATAAAAACACGGGCCACGGGTTGTATTCTCATTGTGATCCTCCTCTTGTAGTGGTCGATCTTAGTGTAACGCATCGTCGTCTGCGTCTGTTGTGTGCTGAATCACATTTGTGATTTTGAGCACAATGTCAGCGCATCAAATAGCGTATAGTTTGGTTCACTGATCTACCCATATGAATGGACGGTGGTGCTGTCGCACTACCGTCTACACCGTTATTCTGAGAAGTGAGGAACCCGACCATGACCAACGTCAGTACTCAAAAAAAACATCTCTCCGCGACACTCTGGTACGTAGGGGTTGCACTCGCATGGGCTATCCCTACATGTGTACTATCCGGATATTCGCTTCCTTTTGCAGTTAGCGGCAACCTCGGGGCGGGTGTGATCCTAGCTACAGTACACGCGCTTATTCTAGGCATGCTGCTTACAGGAGCGGCCGGCATCTTGTGGCAGTTCGTACCGATCGCGTTTCAAGCGAGGCCGCTACCGCGACATGTGCTCTATTGGCACCTGCCTCTTCACACGCTTTCCGTCTTGCTGATGGTCTTTGGATTTCTAGCCAACCGGTTTGACATCGTCGCCTATGGTGGTCTGTCTCTGCTACTTGTCACCTTGGCTTATGGTTTTTTGGTCTTTGCTGCCTTGCGGCAGGCACGCAATCGCACAGCAGTCTGGGAGCAGGTCGGCTGGCCCCTATTCATCTTGCCCATCGTCATGATTCTCGGAATTGTCCTTGCCTTCGGCACGATCAATGGCAGTAATCAGTGGCTGACCACACACGGCGGGATCGGCTTGCTCGGTTTTTGGATGCTGATGGTCATCATATTATCGTATAAATTCTTCCCAATGTTCGCACTCAGTCATGGTTATGAGGTCTCGGCTAAGCGTGTTGTCCGCATCTATGTACTAGGACTGCTACTCTTGCTTTCGGGTATCTGGCTTCATGATGCCTCACACGGGTGGCGTCCGGTGCTGACCCTATCCGGCTTTCTAGGTGGATGCCTGATGCTTGTTGCTTTACTGCTTTTTACCCGCGACTCCTCACGGATTCTCAAGGCGCGAAAGAGGAAACGATTGGCACCATCGCTGATCGCCGCACTGGTCTCCACAGCAGTCTTACTCGTCGCCACTACGGCCGCCATTGTTGCGATGTGCCTGCAGATGGGAACTTGGTCCGTGGCCATTACCTATGTCATGCTATTTGGAGGACTCGTCCCACTGTTTATTGCTTATTTGCATAAAATCGTCCCCTTTCTCCGTTTTGAATACCGCTATTCTTATGCGTCCGATCGCAAAACGGCTCCTGCCCTCGATGACATGGTACAACGTATACCTTTTGTATGGGGAATGAGTATCTATGCCTCTGCCTCGCTGTTGGGCCTGTTCACGCTATTGCTGGATCATGCGGCCGAGGGATATGGGTGGGAAATCCTCATTGGCGTCGCGCAAGCGATCGGTTTACTCCTCGTGAGTCTAGGACTGCTGCACATTCTTCGCATAGGCGGAGCACGTCCCATGTAACCAGTAGCCCAGTCCGAAGCGTAACGGCTCCACCTTCTCCTCATGATGAAACGGTGCGTTTCTGGCGAGTCGGGCAGTGTCAAGCCTGATTCGCGTGGCGTAGGCAGCCGCCTGTGCGATCTCTCGATTACTTGCACCCGTACTTAGTTGTCTCAAAGTTGAGTCCGTATAATGGTGTACATTCAGTGGACACACTGGGTGACATCATCATACGGACTCAACTCGGAGAGGTCGAGTAGCCAGAACTTCTGGATGAATGACCAGTCCTTGGCGACAAGCATGAGAATGCCGCCAGAGTAATGGCTACGTCATTGTTCGAGAACGAAAGATTGGTACTGGTCGTGCGCACGAATGGAAGGTAACATGGGGTTGACTACCCCTTTCGTCGAGGATAGAGTTGGATGGCTCTGCACCGCGATTATTGGGGTGGTTTTTACATGTCAAGTGTTATTTGCAGATTTTTGAGGTGTTTTTTCGGCGGATTTCGAAAAGAAACTTCTATTTTTCATACCTAAGAAGGTGCGACGACCACGTCAGTGGTGGAGGAAACGGCAAAAACCTCAAGACCATCAAGCCTTGAGGAATCAATAAAAAACAAATGCCGAGAGGCTATCCAGTTGTGTGGAGGCCGCTGATGGTCCGACCTCATAAGATAATTTCAGTGCTTCTTCTTTGAATTCTTTGTCATACACTCGCATATGGATTCCTGCTTTCTTTCTTTTTTTATCATTGTGTCCAGATTTACTAGTTTACTGACTCAACAAAAATGATACTGCTCCAACAAGGGTGTCTTCATTTGTGGAAAGCCAACGAACCCAAGCGGGGCATGGCTTCACGAGCGCTATCAGGGTACGAAACTTGAGGTGACAACCTATAGTCACCCCAGCATTGTCTGCGGTCGATGTCGGTTACTGATTCCATCTACTGTTTCGCCTGGAGTATAAAGGCATAACGGATCACTCTCAAAATAATTTCCAGTGACTGCGTATGCGCGCGCCCGCGATCCCCCGCAGGCCTCTCTAAATGGACATATACCACATTTGCCCACTAGCCGAGACCGATCCCGTAATGCGCAAAATACTTCCGATTCGCGATAAATATGGCTGAGCTTATCGTCTCGTATATTACCTGATAGAATAGGCAAAAATCCGCTAGGAAACACGTCCCCAATGTGAGAAATAAAAACAAATCCATCACCATCATTCACGCTTCTACGGACACTGGCTGAATCGTGTAACAAGGCAACCCGCCGGTATTCAGGGGATTCCGTGGTTTTGATGAGGAAAGGGCGACGGAGACTTTGTTGATATAGCCATTCCATTACTTGCTCATGCTCCTGTGCAGAAATCATGTCTTGTGCACGTGCTCGCCCGGTTGGGATCAACGAAAACACACTCCACAATACAGCTCCGAAAGACTCTGCTAGGTCTGCAATATTCGACAGATCGTGAAAGTTATACACTGACAATGTGGAGTTTAGCTGGATGGCAATACCTTCCTCGAAAAGTATATTCAGTGCATTTATGGTCAGATCAAATGATCCCTTCGTTCCTCGAAATTGATCATGGATTTGCGCTGTAGAACCATCTAAACTGAAAGCCCACCGAGACAGTCCTACCTCCTTGGCCCGTACAATGGCCTCTTTAGTTACCTTTGGAGTAGCACTCGGCGAAATGCCAACATGGAGCCCCAAACTACGAGCATAGGAAATAAACGTAAACAAATCCTCTCGTTCCAGAGGATCACCACCTGTGAATACGATGAAAGACGTACCCATTTCAGCAATCTGATCGATAAGTTCGAGCCCTTCCGCAGTCGAAAGCTCTCGCGGATCTCTCTGCCGTTGAGCCTGCGCTCGACAATGTAAACAGTGCAATTGACATGCACGAGTCACTTCCCAAATTGCAATATATGGAGACTGGGAGAAGTCCATTTGTATAGCGGGACTCTTTTGCACGTACTCATTTACGACATCCATGGTGGAACCCTCTCTCGTCCTATTGACTTCGTATCATCACTACGTGTCAAATATATCTGCCATCCTCAGTACGCAATAGACACGAACCTACTAACTATTCGTTACCAAATGACTAGATAGTAGGAAGTCCGATCAGACTAGTCTCAACGTGAAACAAGCCAAGTGGTCAGTGGTTCTACTGAAACAAAGGCCGCTTCTCGTGTGATCGCGCCTTCAGACATAAGCGGATTGCGGTCGCAATTTAATGTGCATCCGGTGTGAGTACGAGCAGCACCACGCTTTGCTTGATCGATCTTACGGCGTGCTCCACGTACGCGTCTATCGTGGCGAGATCGTGTGTACGCAACACGACGCTCTCGTTGCCCGCCACAAATTCAATCTCACCCGACAAAACGACGATCGTCAGCACCTGCGCCGCATGATGGCGGTCCAGGGTCTGGCCTTCTTCCAAAGACAATTGCCTCAGTGTCAATCCTTCCCTCTGCATCATGGTTTGGATCTTCGGTTGTGTAAACGTCAGTGTGAATTTTCTCATGAACTCTTTTTCTCCTTTAGTTTCGTTAACACCAGCACCATTTGGACACAAAAAATCAGGATCGCCACAGCCGTCACAACCGTTCCCGTCCATGTTATCCACTGCCACATCAGGCCACTACCGACAGTGAACAGCAAGACCCCAGCTCCAAAGGAAAGAAAGACGGGTTGTGACTGACGCACGTTTAGAAGATCAGCAATCGTAGCAGGTTTTCCTGCCCCAGGATCGTGGCGTGAGCGATGGCTCCAGATTAAAAATGGAAGGATCTTATAAGCGTAAGCCATGACTGTCAAGGTGACACACCCCAGTAGATACAAGATAACAACACTCTGCCATCCGGCCTGCTCGTCCGGGTGCAGCCACTGTACAAAAGCCAACAGAACCAACCCGAGGACGCCTGCCAAAAGCGCCCATCTTGCCGCCTGCATAGGTGACTCTGGCCGCTTGCGCATACGGTGTACAAACATGTCACGCAGTGAGAATGCATGAAAGACGAACGCCCCCGTACCAACGGCCATCCCGGAATAAGTAATCCCATCTATATGACTCCAGATTCCCGCGATGGCCAAAAGGATCGAGATATGGACCAGCCAGAGTGTCGGTCGATACCAGTGAACACGATAGCCGTGCGCTAATGTGAACATGGGAAAGAGTTTGTAACTGAACCCCATAAGCAGCAATGTAAAGAATCCGCCTACGGCCAAGATGATATGCGTGGCGATCAATTGATTCATCCATGGGTTCAACCCTGGTGTCGTTCCAGAGTCCGTCAATACCAACAAAATAGCGACGCTAACTGCCAAGATTAGATACACGTGCGCCGATACAATAAAGCTCCATAGACTATCCTTTTTCTTTACACTGCACAACGATACGAGGACCGTACCGGCATAGAGATAGATGGCCAGGATCAGCGCTCCACCGAAAACGAGAAACCCCATTTCCCACCACTGGCTCATCGTCACCCATAACCCGACAAACGACATAGCATACAACCAAAAATTCCAGCGAGCGATACGCACACTCGCGAGTGGGATTAAAAAAGCAACGGTTGACAGTTGATAGACGGCGCCCATGACAAACGACAGCAACGACCCGAGCGTCAGGAGATGCGCGGCCGCAACCACAGACGCCGCCCCTGGATTTCCCACCGCAAGCGAGGGCGTTTGCGAGGTCATATCGAGGGCAAAAAGACCGAAACAAAATACTCCAAAGGTCATATACCGAAGCGGTACGGTATAAGGCGGAGACTGACTGGAAATTTCAGTTTCTCTCATCATGCGTATGCTCTCCTCGTCTCAGGGTATCTGTTGGCCAGCGGGCAGACGTTCGTAGAAAGAGCTTTGGGATCACCATCCTAATTGGCGCTTTGCGGCGTCTGACATCCGTTCTGGCGACCATGGCGGATCCCAAACGACGTCGACGTAGACCATATAAACATGAGTCGCCTGAGCTACTGCCCATTTCACCGCTTGACTCAAGTTGTCATGTGCGGGACACCCGGGCGTGGTCATGGTCATCTCCACTTGTACCGTACCCGGCTCCAGTTCCTGCAATCCATAAATCAGCCCAAGGTCCACCAGATTGATCCCTATTTCGGGGTCACAGACTTCCTTAATCCTCTCACGTATTTCTTCAAGATCGACGACACCGTGCTTTCCATCGCCCATGAATATTCCCTCCCGAGTTAGCGCATAACGTTGCCTTACCGATCGATCCGAACCCGTACGATGTCATCCTCCTCGTAGATCTCATATACCCAACCAGTTTCATCTAACTCTGGTAGCAAAAAAGCTGGCACCCGATCATTCCAGATCTCAAGTCCGATGTCCCCGTTTTGCAACTCCGAGATGCCTTCTAAACATTCGAGCGTGCGCGTCATGGGTTGCGGTGGCTCAAGCCCACGATTGTCGAGATGCTTATAGGGCCGTTTCGAATCGTCTCTGTAGAAGTCCACGATAAAGTGCTCTGGACTCATTTGGACAGCACAATGAGAAAGACCTTGTCGACTCATTACTCGAATCAAAGGCTCGGGAAGAAAGGTCGCATGCAACTGAAGTACGTCATTTCCTTTCAATCCCTGCACTGCCTCCATAATGCGGGCAAAAGGTTCTTCTCTGGCCTGCAGCATCGGGCGAACATCTAGCTCCACCAAACGTCGTGTCATGACGACTCCCTCACTCTCTTGTCAATCTGTACCTGCCAACGAGTAGGACCCTTTTCAATGTAGGTCCACTCAAACTGACCTGCATACTCGGCGGACAGTTGATAGTATAGCGTCCTAGGGTCGTGATCATTGACGAGTAGCAACCACGATCCATGGGATAGTGCATCCCACACACCGAAAATGGTCTGATGCTTCACGGCGGGGGCAAACTGACGAACATCAATCACTGCAGCGAATCATTCTTGTACCAACAGGCAGTCCCTCCTCATTCAGTCGCAGTAACAACTTCAGTATGCACCCTAGGTGCGCAAGAGAGTGTGTTCTGAATCACACTAGAACCGTCCCTTGGGTGATAATCTACAGACATACAACATGCAACGGAGGTGCAAAGATGAGTAAACAAAATTGGTCCGTAAATTTAGAAACAGAGGAATATGCAGATGATCGTGACCTGGTGATTGCAGACTCTATCCAGGCGATTCTCGAAACGGGGCCGGGGGGATTTGTGAATTTGGCCATTGCGCCACAGCACGGGAATCCCGACGATTACTTGCTTCGGGCTCTGGCTGATCGCTTCCGGGATGCAGTTGCGGTGCGATTCGTGGATCAATGCGGGTGCGGAGGGTATGTATATCGCGTATCGCGCCTCCAATAATCAGTATCGAGGGACCTGAACTTTCAGGCTCATGGCAACCGTTCCGGGTAAACGATCCACTCCCCCCGATCGCCTGTAATCACGCCAGCACGTCTCAGCTCATTCCATACTCGATTGACGGATTCCCGTGTCATACCGATCATCATGGCCATCTCGCTGTTAGTGATCGAGAGACGCAAGTGCACGCCGTCATGCTGCGTTCTTCCATGCTCTTCGATAAGGTGCCGTAACAGAGTCAGAACACGCTCGTGAGAGTTCGATATGAATAAGTCCTGCACTTTGGTCTGCAGTTGCACAATGCGCTCCCCCATGACGCGCATGACTTTGCGTGCGATCAACGGATCATCCATCAGCAGCCTATCGAACGCAGCACACCCTATGGCTAACACATCGCTGTGCTCCACTGCTTGTGCGGTGCCTGGATAGGGATCATCCGTAAAGAACCCGACGTGTGGGAACATTTCGCCACGGCCCAATAGATTCACGATGTGCTCTCGACCTTCGACATCGACCTTGGAGATTTTGATCAGTCCCTTACGAATAAAATACACTGCTTCTCGAGTCTGTCCCTCGGAGAACAGAGTCTGTGTGCGGACATAGTGGTGTTCCACGCACAGCGCCCGAACGCGTTCTAGTTCCTCAGCACTCAGGTCACGAAAGAGGCTTACATTCGCCAATAGTTGACTGGACTCCATATCACACCTCCATTTTCCCTGCCCATCGTTTTTTCTCGATCATAATCCAACGCACACTTGACTCCGGAAAATCGCGGTATCCTTTGCTTGTGGCGATGTTCATCATAGGCCACAAGAAGGAGATTTTTGATATGGCTTTTACCGTTACCTCTCCAACCCACGCTTCTTTATATTCAAAAGACAGACTCTCGATTCGCTGTACTTCATTTGTCACTTTGGTGATCGATGCAACCGCGTCGCTAGTGAAGTCCGCCTCCACTCATTCGTACCACTCCATTAAGCAAATAGTAAGCCCTCGTCAAACAATCAACCAGATTCGAATGAACCATTTGCGCCCTAGTCCATTTTTACTATCAGTGGAATTGCCGGATCATGACAAGATAGTCCACTTGGGGTTTCCTAAACCTCCCCATGGATAAATCCAGAAGGTTCTAAAAACCTGATATGAACGAGGCCTGTCAAGTCTCCCAGCCAGATCTTGTTTTTCCCCTTACCACGCGGGTCCTTCGGTCGTCAAGAGTCCGTGGAATACCGCAGCGAAGCGAGGATATGCCGCGAAAGCTCTTGACGAAGCAACGTTAGGCCCGTACTGAACTACGGGAGGTGTCGACCTTAAGGAGACATCTCCACTGGTGCACAGTTTGAAAGTGAAGGATCTGGTTCGCAGGCAAATCTTCTGCAACGGTCGGCAATCTGATATACGCGGGTTGGGTACCGCAAGTGATACCTCCGTCAATGGCTGCCTCAGACTAAAATCGTGCGTTTGACGAGCGTCTAGCACATAGGTTGTACGAGGATTCCCTATCCCGGGACTTGCCTACGAGCCAGATCCTTCACCACAGTTGAGACGAAAGAGCACGGACATTGCGCCATGAATCAGGCTGATGTTTGCTCCCGCTCCTTGTCTCTTTGTTCAACCTCGCAGGCAATGGCCCAAACAAAACCGAGTAATTCACGTGCAACTGCTGTTAGGCTATAGGGGTGGACACAACGAATCGAGAGTGTGAAAATAAGTAAATCGATTCGAGGTGTTCATGGTGACAAAGACAAATAGATACAGCACGGAATTTACTCGGAAAATCTGGACACGCTCTGTTTAGGGAATCAAGTAAAGAGGGGGATGGATGGGTTCAATCGTATGAAAGAATCTTTGAATTAATATTTGAGCGTTTTCATCAAAATGCAACCGAGGTTAGTAACTCGGTCGAACTAGCGGACGTCTTACGGTGGTTACCTCGCACGGCAGCAAATTTATCGCCAGACTTTCTCAGGGTATTATGGAAGTTATTTCATAGTAAAAGACTAGATGCTCTGAGAAATAACGACCTTCTGGAAGCGTGGGATTTTATCAAGTATATTCTCGATTCACAAACCTGTCCGGATGACGAATCAGTTCGTTGGGATGAATTGCGCATCTGGCAGTGGATAGATGATTCGAGAGGAATGTACTTCGAGACCACAGACCAATTTGCACTCCGTAAAGATGCCCGGTTGGAAGCATTTAAACCAGTTAAGAATCGATTCATTCGTATTGAATCGATTCAATGTAAAAGGTTATTATTTGTGCGCACGCCCAACTTAATCGATTCACCTGTTCTTGAAATAAGTGCAGAGGTAGAGGCATTGCTTCAGAATTGTACGGGTGAGTATACTGTTAAACAATTAGAAGCCTCCATTTGCCCGCAGGCAAGACTGAAGGAAAAACTTCTATATTTGTACGAGTACAGTGCAATAATATTCAGTTAGACAAACCATTGGACCGGTAACCTAAATCCGTGACAATTGTATTTAGAAAGTCTTAAAGTCGGAATATTTATAGACTAAAATTGAGATATCGCTAGATGCGCTTGGGATCACATTTCAACGGTACTGAAATTTCTGCAAGCCCAAGCCTGGAGCAGATATCTCGAACACAGATGTGGCCTATACCTACGTTGGTCTACTCTATTAAGGGAAAAGTGACTCTAACCCAACGGGTGCTTATCAGTAATAGTAAATTTATTTGAAACTAATGTAAATTTATGGTTCAAAGCACGTTAATGTTACTGCATTGGGTCGCACGACTCCGTCATGCTGTCATGATCGTTGTTAGTACGTATTCATCTGACTAATCGTGGGAGGCGTGATAGTAAACAGATCATAGCCAGAGTTGACGAGTAGAAGCCATAGGCTAATCGGTGAGGACAGATACCATCAGATTCGGAAGGAGAATACCATTGGTTATGCACACAGGTGGGTCCATTGTGAAGCGGTATCCTCTTGTCTGGCGACTATGGATATCCCGATTTCTGACGGCAAATGCCGCTGGCATTGGTCAGTTCTCGATTCAGTGGCTGGCAACCACATTTCCCAATCCGGCGTTTGCACTAGGATACGTCAATACGTTTGGAAGTATCGGATCCATTCTTAGCAGTTACATTTTTGGATGGCTGTCGGACAACTTCTCTCCATCCATCTTGATGGTAGCAGGTAACGTTGTAGGTGCAGTTTTCACGATAGGTATCGGATTTTTGTTACGCAACCAACACTCCATGCCATTGCTACTCATTCTAGTCTTTCTGTGGAACGTGTTCATAGCGATTACACGGGCTGCTTCACGCTCCCTTGTGCCGCAAACGGTGGATAAAGAAGACTTGCCAACCGTAAATGCCTGGATGGGCACCATCGCGCCGATTCAACAGTTTCTGGCGAAAGGATTCGCTGGCATACTTATTGCGACCGGCCTTTTTCATGCATTTCTCGCGGCCGGTATCGTCATGTTCCTCTCTGTCTTTACTTTAATAAGCCCGAAACACTATCCAAAGAGAGGGACGAAAAGTCACAAGACGACGAATCCTCTTTTGGGGCTGCATATTGTATGGTCCAGTCGACTCCTGCGGCAAATGGTTATCTACACGTCCGTTCAGAACTTTGGCTTCAGTGTCTTCCTCGGGGAATATGTGCTGTATTTGAAGCAAGCTGCAAATCTATCTGCCACCCAAATTGGTGTGGGGCTTAGTCTTGCGACGGTGGGGACTGTGCTGTCATTAATAATGGGTCCGCGGCTGTTACGGAGTCGCAGTCAGATGCTTGTTGTGGTGTCTCCTGTGCTGATTGCTGCTGGAATTGCCGTCGTCTCGCTGGATGGAGGTATGGGTGGGCTTGTGTTCGGTCTGTTTCTACTCGAACTCGGATCTGGATTTGCCAATCAGACGATCGGCTTAATTCGTCAACGCACTGCACCGCTTGAATTTATGGGCTCTGCAACGGGGGCATTAACGTTGCTTCACTCGGTTCTCGTTCCTGTTGCTATGGCGATATCAGGACTCATCGCTGTCCAGTATGGCACGGGCGTGACGATGTCCATAGCGTGGATTGTCGTTCTGATATCGGTCGTCTTTGCATGGGGACTTGCAAAATCAGTTCAGGGCTACCTGCAGGATACTAAGGGGGATCTTTGAGCCAAGGCGCTTATTGGAAAACTGATTCCAATCTTGAGTCCATTTTACTCTACTCTACATGGCGTCACGTTGGTGTACAATAGCGGTAAAACCATCCAGGAAGGATGTTATGACCGTGAAATCCAACAATGCCGAACACAAACACACCAACCGCCTCATCCACGAAAAGTCGCCCTATCTGCTCCAACACGCGCACAACCCGGTCGACTGGTACCCCTGCCCTGGGGTCCAGAGGCGTTCCAAAAGGCAGCCCGTGAATCGAAAGCGGTATTTCTCTCCATCGGCTATTCGTAGCCCTGCGGGGCTACGAATAGCAATATACGCTGAAAGTGGAGTACTTTACCGACCTGTCACTGATAACAGGTCCATAAACGAATCCAGCGTAGGAAAATAGAGAGATAAAGCATATGGATTCAGGAAATCAGCAAAATAGGTTGGCTGTTTCTCTGTTCAACGGGGGTATTCACTATAATGAAGAAACAAACGCTTTCTCCTCAAGACGCATACGAGTTAATTCCTTTGGCCGTGGAGAACGCAATGGAGTTCATCTCAGCTGGGGAGCTTCTTGCTAAGAATCGGTTATACAGTAAGGCCTTTATTATGGCCTCCTTTGCAGTAGAAGAACTCGGGAAAGTGGATCAATTACAGGCCATTTCAGTCGGTGGGAATGCGGATGTATATAGCCACGATCACAAAAATAAGGCTTTCTCGTTGCGGGAATTTATAGCATTTATGACCGTTAAATATAATGATGTATTCTCACCTCTGATGGAATGCATGAATAACAATCTGACCGCGGGCGAACTTCTTGACTTACTTTCTGAATTCAAAAATCAACATCCGGAAATTGAAGCGGAAGTTCAAAAGTTTATGACTGCTTCTGATATCGACAATCTCCATTCCAGGTGGATAAAAATGAGATTTAAATTGCTATATACGAATCCGGGCGAAAAAGATGGAATATATGAAAAATGGGAAAATGCCAAGGAGGAATTTGAAATGGCGCGCATAGTTGAGGATGGCAGTGTGTTTGAATATTTAAGGATTTTTGTTGAGGGGGTGAAAGCTTCAAATCCTGCAATGAACAATATTTCGTTTTCTCTTTTCAGGGAAATTACGGATCCAATGTTGAACGAATTTAAGCGGACTTTGGCCGACGGTTAGGGAACAACAACCTTTGGATTCGATGCGATCACCTGCGTCTCCTGGGAATCGCTTTGATGGTCATGGGCTGTTCACAATGTACGCGTTTGTTATATAGTAATAAATGCCAATATTTTAATGTGCTCTTGTTTCAATTCTCTTGAGGTATACTCAAGTCAAAGGATGGTGTTTGCTGATGAAGCACATGACTGTGGACGAACTCTACGATAAATTGAAAGGGAAAACTTATGTGGAGTGGACAGATCTCGTTCAACTGATTGAAGACGAATTCCAAGTCAGCTTGGTGGTGGAAAAGAGCCCAGATGATGATGACATCGTCGCAATCGCCGGGGATCCAGATATCTTACGACAAATTCGAATGAGCCAACAAGATCGGGAGAATGGACGCGTTTTCGGGCAGGAGGACGGGCTGAAGTACCTGCGGGAAAGAATTCAGGGTGCCGAACGTGGATAAATCGTACCAAGTCACTTGGTCCAAGACGGGTATTGATGAATTGGCGGGGATACTCGCATATCCAACGAATGTGAAAGAGCGAATTTTGGATGACTCTTTTCATCGACTCTCGCATTCTCCGACCCTGACGGCCAAACAGATCAGAAATGGTCCTCTGGAAGGATATTGGGTACGGCACGGGCTCTATCAAGTCATGTTGATATTTCGCGTGGACGAGCAGTGTCTTTCAGTCCATATTGACGGTATCAAGCATAAAGCCCAGGATGTTTACTGGAAGCGTGGACAATGATCAGTGATAAAAGTGGACAACAGCGTGCGACCGCTTATGTCGTAGCGGATTATGCTTATTTAAATTTCACCTCAATATCAATTTCGCCCCCGTTCCGCCTGTATTCAATCCGCTCAATAATCAACTTCATGAGCCGGTTGCGCTCTTTTACGTCGATGGCGGTTGTCCAGGAAGATTTGAGTTCGTCAAGCCTCTGCTTTCGTTCGGCGTGGGTAAGGGGTGATCATCCGTCCAGGCTCTCCTTCAGTTGTTCATACTCGTCCTCTTTTTTCACTATCAGATCCTTCAGGCGTTCCAGCCGCGTTTTGTACTCTGCCTTTGTCACGTCGCCCATCACGAATAAGTCCTTGAGACGATTCACCCCATCCCGCAGAGATTCGAGTTCCCGCTCCTTCGTTTGCAACAGGTGCTCCGTCGGAATGTCAGATTCGTGAATGGACCTAGTATAAATTGGTGGACACAAAAAGAAGGACTGATAGACTACTATCGAAAGGGTGTCTTAAACAAAATGGGAACAAAACAAACTAGGGTATTTTTGCCCATCCCCTCGAAAAGGTAGAATAAGCGAACGCTTGCAAGAGTGCATAGAGATCCACACCAGGTACACTCCGTCCTGATCCTTTAGCGACGCCATCTTTGATCGACAGGCACAGCGTAGGCTTGTACAGGTTTTGCGTGAGTTTCCCTGCGACGATCCCAATGACTCCTT
>NZ_JALBUF010000014.1 GCF_022606465.1 Sulfoacidibacillus ferrooxidans | reverse complement strand
CCCTGTACAATTCCAATCAATGTATTTCAAAAAAGCGAACAAAAAGGCAAGCTAAATCCAAGGTGCAATCCGTCAGACTGTTTTGATATTCTTTGTTCGGTGTGTCCACCATATTGACTTAATACCAATCATCTTGCAAAACAAGACGATCCTCAGGAGTAAGTCTTACATGTGGTGAGAACTCGCCCCACGGTAGAGATCGAGTTATGTCAACTGATTAGTTATAATTCGATGTTTTTTATGTATGTTTTTTGCTCATCACGCCACGCGAAATACTCATCCATATTCAGGGTATATATGTCCCATCTGCTAGTTCTTGTCCATCTCCATCAACAATGCGCCCATGAGTCTGGGTACGGAATCTCGATTCCAATACATACAAATCATGCGATCACGGTGATGGATCTCTTCGTTCAGCCGCTGCAGCCTTGTTCCCATGCCCATTAGCCAACGAGCTATTTCTACGTTGGATCTATCGAGACAAACGCATACTTTACACGACCTCTAGTCATAAAGACTTCTATGATCCATTCGTCTTTGATCACCTGACCCATAAGGACGAAGCGATGTACGATCTGCAGGTCGCGTACGACAAGATGATGTAGGCAGGTCAGTATACTCGTTTCTGCCTTGATATTCGAATCCAAGAGACACGAAAACTGAAAAGTGTGTTTAACCCACGCATCATTGAAGGTTGACTATACCTGCTGTTTTTGTGAGCACATAAAAACAGCCACGTTTGTTGTGATTACTTTATCCACTTCATTCCACTTCTATCACTGATTCAACTCCATGGCCATATGAATCAAATAATTCACATGAGGAACCATCCAAGAGAACCTGAATTTGATTACATAATGCCGATATACATAGATCCAATGTACTTACAACTCACTTTAGGACTATTTTTTGCTGATGATTTTATACTAATCAATACCACTCAAATGGAGTATGCCAATCTCCTCCCGTTCTGTCACAATAGGTATAGAGGGATGAAGGAGGTAGTAGGATAGATGACCCATTTATCCATGTATGTAAATATGGAAGGATTCTACGAAATTCGCATGGAATCCATCGGAGGTTTAGGTGCAAATCTTGCTGGGAAAATGTTGGCTGAAGCAGGTGTTTTATATCAAGGATATAATGGATCTAATTTTTCATCCTATGGATCCGAAAAAAAAGGAACGCCCGTAACAACATGTATTCGTTTTTCGGATTCGGAATTGGAGATTCGGTCTTCATCGCCAATTGAAAAACCTCAATTAATTGTTGTGTTTCATGAATCTCTTTTGCGCACAGAAAAATGCATGGCTGGTTTAACGAAAGATGGAACACTCATTGTGAACACCGAAAAGAAACCGGATGAAATCAGAAAAATGATTGGACTACAATCAGGCACAATTGTTTGTGTCAATGCCCTTAAAATTGCAGTAGAAGAAAAATCACGCGTTAATACAGCCATGCTTGGTGCTATTTGCCATGCTGTTCCTTTTCTTGATGAACAAGCAGTCATACAAGTGATAACGGATACATTCTCTAAAAAATACGCCGCTTTAGTTTTTGCCAATATACAAACCTTTCATCGTGGTATGAATGAATGTCATGTCCAAATATTCGAATCCAATCATGAAGAAATACAGGCCACATTTAGTCGTTCATCATCCATTCTTGGATATGCAACTCAGCCGTTAGGGGGAGCCATCATTAATCCAGGCAACTCGACTCTACGTGATCTGAGTGCATCTCGCTCAGGATATATCCCAGAATTTCTATCCGATGCTTGCATTCATTGTGCTGCTTGTGATCTGACCTGTCCTGACATGTGCTTCGTGTGGACGACTATACAAGATCATCATGGCCGGTCATTTCAACATTTGTTGGGCATTGATTATCAATATTGCAAGGGTTGTTTGCGATGCATTCATGCTTGCCCTACAGAGGCATTACGTACGATTCGCGAAACGGATGGATTTGCAGATGAGCATCGAGTGATGCGTTCAGTCAACTCATAAAAATATGTACAAAAAGGAGCTGTATGAGCATGGCATTAGAACAGCAAGTGATCTCAACTGCACTTCCTTTCTTACAAACGACGGACTTCCGTTCCGGGAATGAAATGGCTGCAAAAGCTGCTGCGCAAATTGATTATCATATGATGGGTTATTTCCCGATTACACCGTCTACAGAAATTGCGGAATATTTAGATGAAATGAAGGCTAATGGAGAACATCACATCGTCATGATTCCTGCTGATGGTGAACACGGATCAGCTGGTATCTGCTATGGTGCAGCTGCGGCTGGTGGACGTGTATTTAATGCAACATCGGCACAAGGCTTCCTTTATATGTTAGAAGAACTTCCTGTCCAATCAGGCACTCGATTCCCCATGGTACTTAATCTAGTCACTCGTGCTGTTTCTGGTCCGCTCGATATTCGTGGGGACCACTCTGATCTTTATTATGCTCTCCATACAGGTTGGCCTATCTTATTAGCAAAAGATCCACAAGCCGTTTATGATTTAAACCTTATTGCACTGCGACTTGCTGAACATAAGGATGTTCGTCTTCCTGTCATTGTTGCATCGGATGGTTTTTTTACTTCACACCAAAAAAGAAGGGTGCAATATTTTACTGAACAAAAAGATGTACAACAATTTGTTGGGGAAATGCCAAAACCAGCAATTGATGCACTTGATCTTGAACATGTAGTGACCATAGGACCGTATATGAATGATCCTGATCTAATCAATACTCGATTCATGCAATCAGAAGCTATGTATCGTGCACAAGATGCCTATTTGGAAATTGCGGAGGCATTCAAGAATATAACCGGTCGCTCCTATGAATGCTTGCATCAATATCACATGGATCATGCAGAAGTTGTTGTTGTGCTACTCAATTCTGCTTCAGATACAGCTAAGGATTCAGTTGACCATTTGAGGGCAAAGGGAATTAAAGCGGGTGTACTCGCACCAATACTGATCCGGCCGTTCCCTAAAGAAGCGATTCAAAACGCGCTTCGCTTCGCTAAGGTCATATTAGTTGCTGAGCGTGCCGATTCACTGGGCGGTCATGGAGGCGTTATCAGTCATGAAATCAAAGCAGCTTTGCAAGAGGTGCACTCCACAGCGACTGTTCTGACAAGAATCTATGGTCTTGGTGGACGAGATTTTTATCCAGAGGATGCAGATCGTTTTTTTGAGCTGTGTTTAACGGTGTTGTCTGGGAAGGAAGTTCCCTATTTTGATTACTATGGTGTAACTGCTGGGGATCCTACATTGGCACCAAGTGAACGAACAAAACCATTAAAAAAAGAACAAAAAACAGGATTTATTCAAGTGATACAAGATCCAACTAGTGATCAATTGCAAGTTAAGGTACCTTCACAGAGAGCATTAACTGCAAAAGCTCAACGTATCGCGCCGGGACACGGTGCTTGTCCTGGATGTGGCATTTTCCCTGGACTCAATACTTTCCTCAAAGGTATTGAAGGTGATGTCATTGTTTTGTATCAAACAGGGTGTGCCATGGTAACCACAACAGGGTATCCATTTTCTTCACACAGAGTCACCTACATCCATAATTTATTCCAAAATGGCGCAGCGACTCTATCGGGATTGGTGGAGATGTTTGATGAACGGAAACGTCGTGGAGAAATTGAATATAGTGACGATGTGACTTTTATCATGATTACTGGTGATGGAGGTATGGATATTGGCATGGGATCTGCTATAGGAACGGCATTACGCAACCACAAAATGATCATTCTTGAATATGATAATGAAGGCTATATGAATACAGGCTCGCAGTTGTCTTACTCTACACCTTTAGGTCATATGACATCAACTTCTAATGTTGGTTCTTTTGAACAGGGGAAAACATTTCAACACAAGGATACGGCTCAAATTATGGCAGCAACCAATATCCCCTACGTCTTCACTGGTGTTGAAACGTATGCACAAGACTTAATTAAAAAGGCAGCAAAAGCACAATGGTATGCCCAACATGAAGGCATGGCCTATGGCAAAATTTTAATTGCTTGCCCACTTAACTGGAAATCTGCAGAGGAAGCAGGACGTGAGATTGTTGGTCTAGCCGTCGATAGTTGTTTTTTTCCTCTCTATGAAGTAGAGCACGGAATCACTACCATCACGTATAATCCAGAAGAAAAAAATAAATACGTCCCAGTAAGTGAATGGTTAAAAACCATGGGGAAAACAAAACACTTATTAAAACCCGAAAATAGCGATCAATTACAACTATTTTCAGATGAAGTCGAAAGGCGATGGATTCGATTAAAAGCTAAGCATCAAAATCCAAATTTATAATATAGCCCTTCATAAAAATATGTACGGAGAGGGCTAATAGACTCATGCTCTTCTGTAGGGACTGCTGAACGGGTGTTAAACCGCCAACTTAGCTTTTTCTTGGGCGATCAATACACCAATCACACAAAAATCAATGGCTCAGATTACATGTGTGTGTTTAGCGATGTTAGTCTCCGCGATGAGGTCGGGACCGGCAAGTTGGGTCCATTCGTTAATTTTGCTTCTATTGCATCTTATATTTTACTTTTAGCGTCTTCCTTAAGTTGGGAATGAATGTCGTACATTTCGAACCTAAGTAGCCTCTCGGTATTGAAGGGTTGGAAAGGTCCAAAGGATAGGTCTCATGACAATATTGAACTGGGAATGAATAAAAATCTGTACGATCCGCTCCGCTCCGTTCCTTGAACATGAGCATAGGCAATCAGGCGACGACTTTCGTATTTTTACGAAGGCCCTCGCTGTGGATGGTCAACCGAGGCCCCTATCAAGAGGACAGATGTGAAGACAAGGTTTTCCTCACTTCGCTCCATTCGACTTGTTGGTGCAGATACCACGCATCCATGTGCTGACACATCATGATGCCATAGATGCGCATGATCCACATCTGAGTAGAGCGATGTCTGCCGGACTCGAGCTTGTAGTCAATCTTCTCACGTTTGTTGGAGCGCTCCATGGACTTACGGCGTTGATAGATGAGCTTCCACTTTTCTGAACCACGGATGGTCTTCGGAAACAATCGGAGATGGTCACTGCTGTGCGTGTGGTATGTGCGTCCATACTTGGCAGTTGAACAACCACACGATGGCGTGCATCGCCACTTTTGGCGCTTTTGAGACTTGTCGTATCCGTTGGGACGCATCTCATGACCATTTGGGCAGATAGGCTTACCTGCGGGCGAAATGTGGATGTCGCTGTCCGTTGCTTTGTTTTTTTGCTCCGGATGTTCAGGTCGATAAAGGGTTCGATCTTCTGATGATCGAGCAAGAGATAGATGTCCTCGGCATCATGAGCGGCGTCGAGAAGCATATTATCTAGCGTGCCCAAGGTGAAACGTTGTTTGAATTCAACTGTGCTCATGACAAAACTGACGGCATCGTGCCTGGAAGCAGGCTGTAGTTTTGGGTATAAAGGCACATCGTATGGACTATCTGCTGCAGAGAGCATGTACATGTGGTATCCGTTGAGTACTTTTCTCTCGCACTGTCCCACCCTGAGTCGCAATCGGGCTGGGTATACAGACGAACATGGTTGCATTTGGCAAGGCCTTGGGCATGACAATCACAAGTCGATGTATTCCTGGGATAAGCGGCAGTGACAATCGGGATGCCATCACCGGTTACACTGAGCCCGTTCACATCGCCGAGCAAACCAAGCTGCGCAGACACAGCAAGAAGGTGTGTCTGAAAGAAATGAAAAAGTCTATCGGTAGGTAAAGATGTCTTCGAGTTGGCATGACGTATCATCCAATGGACAAGTCGCTTGATGCGACCTGGTGTAGCGATTGGAGCTTTTTTGCCTTTCTTTTTTCCTTTTGGGGGTTTGAACTTGCGCCTCTGGAACTTGGATTTGAGATTGTTATCGACTGCGGGCCAAAGACGCTTGAAGAAGTCGTAGAAGGTTTCAACACCAGGGATGCGATTACAATCAAAGCCACTCGCAATGGCGTACATGGGTGTACGTTTCATCACGTTGACCCACTCGGTGAGACCTTTATCAGGATGTATCATGAGGAAAACCAGGAAAGAACGTAGCATAGAGGCAGGATCTTGCGGCTGTGGGCCACGATCGGAATAGACATCATGAAGCAAGGTCGTGATGGAAGAGAGGTCCGTCATCCACAACTTCGTACGAAGGGGCCAGTCTTTGTTGATCATGACAAGACCCGACCCGTCATACGATTGAAGCTGTTGAAGTACAGAGGTTTGGTAGGAATGATGTGGAACAAAACTAGGTTTCACGATGAACACTCCAACCGAAGGTAGTAAGGGAAAAACAAACCCTTTCGCGACGATTGTTGGGATGATTTTAAAAAGTCAAGTCCATTCAGTCGTGTTCCGAAAAAAATCTAATGTCCAATGATAAGCCGGGATCGATACACAGATCTCCTGTGAAAATAGGAGGATTGCAAAATTGGTGGGTCAAGAAAAACCTTGTCCCATCAGCCTCGGCGAATGCGAAGAGGCTAGAAGGACGCTGCAACACATCATTCTACAGTTGTCTGAATAATAAGCATTATTGGCATTGATTTCAACTAAAATAGTGTGTCTTGACAACAGGGTTCATCTTACAAATTTTCGTATTGATTTAACAAACATCGGGATCAAGAAGAAAAAACCATATGGACTTTGCGTTCAGGACTTTGTAGCTCATTTACAGTTACCACAATCGACCGTATCTCATCATTTATCCTTGCTTTCGCAATGCTGGGCTTGTACGGAGTGTGAAGAATGGGTTGTGGGTGTATTACTACCGAGATGAACGCGCAATAGAACTATTCAAACGTGTAGTGGAATCTCTATAGCGGGAGGTTATTTATCATGCAAGGGAAAAATGTATTGGTTTGCATAGCCCATCCAGACGATGAAGTATTTTGTTCAGGTACTATTTTACGCCTTTCTGATGCAGGGAATAGCGTAACTTTAGTGGTTGGAACGCAGGGTGAAAAGGGAAGCCATGACCCAACGATGTCACCAGATTCCATTGCTGAATTGAGGAAACTAGAACTTGATGAGGCAGCTAAACGACTTGGAATTCACAAAGTCATCCAACTAGGATATCGAGATGGAGAATTACAGTATGCCAGTGATTTAAAAGAAACGTTATTTCGATTGGTAAGATCTGTTCAGCCAGACGTCGTAATTACGTTTGATCCTTGGAAAAGGTATGAAATACATTCTGATCATAGAATTATTGGTTTTGCGATGATTGAGGCGGCCCACTTAGGTGCGAATTGTTGGTACTATCATGACCAACTAACGAATGACATCATTTGTCATAGGAGTCAAGAACTTTATTTGTTTAATTGCGACGAACCTAATTATTATGTGGACATCACGGAAGTATTTGAACGCAAGCTACATGCTGCAGAGGCGCATGCTAGTCAGTTTGGAGGAGAAATTAATGAAAGTCGTCTGCGTCAAATAGTGAATCAAATGAATCCTGACGTCCAAATGACCATTGAACCTCTCCACAAAATGTGGCACTCACAGCTTTATCTTTAATGAGACACAGGGAGAGCTTCATGTTTAGTGGAGCTAGTATAAGATGCTAGACACGAAGGTAATGGACGAAAATGGTTTTTAATAAGTTGTAAATATACTCAAAACCATGATTATATTTTGTGATAGAGTAGGCCGACCTCTTTCGAGTCCAGCCCCTCAATGAATGGCTCGTGCGGTTTTCCCGCAAACCGCTCTACGTCACTTACTCTCGAACTTGTGTACACGTTCCTGTGCTCGCTCGTATGCGGCCACCCGTCTGGCCCAATAGGCTGTATCGTGAGCCTTGCGTTGTCGCTTGGCTGTGGCCGCCTTCTCCCTACGCCTAAGGATAATCTCCAAAGTATTGACCATCGGTCAACGGGATTTCCGTGGCTACATCACGGATAGTTCGTTCGACGTATTGGATCTAGTATAAGGTAGTAGACACACATGAACGAACTCATGAAGCAATGCATCCATGATCATCCATCACCAGAGCAGTTTTATACCCCATACCTGAATGGATGCGATTTCGTTTATACCAACTCCCCATATATTCGACGATCTGTAACATTACCTGTACACACCTTGTAACGTTATCATCAACGTCTCTTATTCGCTTTGTGAATCTGTATATCCACACTTCCCTCAACCAGACTCCGTTTCTTTGCCCACTAAAATAGAATAAATCCCATCAAACTGTTGCCCTATATACCTTGCTCGCTGGTAATCGTAACGCGACAGTGAAGCGAGTAACTTTTTAGCGGGATGACTGTGATCTTCGTTTCTCATTCTTTGACCAGAGGCGATACGTAGAGCCACTGCGGTGATCTTTCGCGTCACATATTCGGTGGGTTGAACCTCTTGCCGTAACCTCATCTGTTGAAGCACCTGCTCTAATTGATCACAATCCTGCTTGAATCGTAGTTTCTGACGATGGAAACGGGTGGTGTTTTTCGGAAGGTGGTAGTCAGGAATACAATTCAATCGTTCCACGTATCATTTCGCCTCCACCCATCGCATCTGAATCTGTGCCATGTCCCGATAGCGGTTCTCCTCCACATGGACGAGCACATGACGCTGGGTCCGTTCTAGCCATTGTGCAATCCGTTCCCCTTCTCCAAACGCGACGAGCGAATAGCTAGGTCCCGTTCCTTCTTTCACGCGTGCGCGTAGGTGTTGCTGTTTGGCGCCCATCGTCTGTACATCCCCAATGTGTACATCACGCAAGAAGAAAATAGGCTCGGGATTCGCTTGGCCAAACGGTTCAAGTCGCTTCAGATCGGTGATGAACTGCGGTGTCAACTCATGCACGTGTAGCGGTGCATCCACATCGATATGCGGTGGTTCCCACTCGATACCCTGTGCGACCGTTGCCCATGCACTCCGCAAGTCGTTGATTCGATCTGCGGGTAAGGAGAATCCGGCCGCCGCTGCATGCCCACCAAACGCCGTGAACACACTTGTCTGTGCTTGCACAGCTTGCAACAACGCATAAAGATCCACACCAGGTACACTCCGTCCTGATCCTTTGGCGACGCCATCTTTGATCGACAGGCACAGCGTAGGCTTGTACAGGTTTTGCGTGAGTTTCCCTGCAACGATCCCAATGACTCCTTCATGCCACGATTCACCTGCGACAACGAGTGTTTGATCTGTCCAAGCGTGTTCTTCGATCTGAGCTAGCGCTGACTGATAGATGTGCTCTTGAATGGCTTGTCGCTTCTGATTGAGTGCGTGAGCTTCAAGCGCTAGACGTTGAGCTTCTTGTGGATCATCTGCAAGAAGCAGTTCAACCGCACGCTTGGCATGAGCCAGACGACCGATGGCATTGATGCGAGGAGCCAACTGGAACGCCACGCGTGTTGACGTTACACCTTGCTTGCTGTTAGCCACATCAGCTAGTGCATGGATTCCTACGCTTGGAGACCGATTGATCTGACGCAAGCCTTCCTTGACGAAGATACGATTCTCGCCAATCAGTGGGACTTGATCGGCAATCGTAGCGAGCGCCACGACCTCCAGTAATTCTTCTGGGAAAACACCGAGTAACGCTTGGGCAAGCTTGAACGCCACGCCTGCCCCACATAGCTCAGGAAACGGGTAATCGCCGAGCGCTGGATGAACAAGTGCATAGGCGTCAGGCAGTTGATGGCCAATATGGTGATGATCCGTCACGATGAGATCGATCTCACTTGTACGCGCAAGATCTGCCGCTTCGAGTGCGGCAATTCCATTGTCTACAGTGATGATGAGATGGACACCTTGCTCCTTCGCGTCGATGACCGCTTGCGGACGAATCCCGTAGCCTTCGCAAAAGCGATCCGGCACGCGCCAAAGGGGATCTACGCCCAGTTTGCGCAGGGTTTTGACGAGAATCGTGACCGATGAAACGCCATCGACGTCGTAGTCACCAAAGATCATCACGGTTTCCTTGCGCACAATCGCATCCTGTATACGCGCTACTGCCTTGTGCATGTCGTGCATGAGAAAGGGGTCATGAAGTTGTGCACGTGATGGAGACAAAAATGCTTGTGTGGATTCGATATCGTAGCCACGTGCTGCTACAATGCGTGCAACCAGTGGGTGGAGTTGATGAGTCCGTGCGATTTGTTGAGCAAGTTCGATATCTGCTTTCCTACCTATCCAACGTTTCAAGACATACACCTACTTGCTTAGATTCTACGAGCATCAGTGCATCTTTTGCTATAGTTTGCGCATGTTGCAATGTATCGCATCGAACCAATTCACCAGTCGCGATTGCCTTGAGAGCCAATCGGTACAACATGAGTTGAGCTTCGGTAGATTCTTCCTGATTCGCAATAGAGAGTGCGCAATAGCCTTGATGGAGCCACGGTCCACCGTGATCAATGTGTGTGATCCTTCTTCTGCACTCAGATCCTGTATACGATGCAGTATCTGGATCGTACTCATGCAATAGAAGCTCATCACCCACTTCGTATCGGCGATCATCTTTTCGTAGCTCGACTGTTTTTTCTCCGCTTGCCACAGCTCGAAAATGCTCAGGCCAAATTTTTAGATCATGCGTTTGCATGGATGATCACCTCCGTTTTCTCCATTCCACCTAATCTACAACGTTCACGTGGCTGATGTAGCAAGCAAAAAACCGCCTACCTAGTGGTAGACGGTGTTGATTTCGTTATTAATTAGTGGATCGATTCTGCTATTTTCTTAATATCCTCTAGTGGAATATCGGTCAGGTTTGTGATTTCTTCAGGTGAAAGTTTCTTTGATAACATGTGCTGAATTAGTTCGATTCGGGCTTTTTCCATGCCTTGCTCAAGTCCTTGTTCCATGCCTTGTTCATGAGCTTTTTCAATACGTTCACGATAAGACGCTTCTCGACTTACCTCATCAAGAATGGCTTTTTTGCGTGAGATGTAGAGTGCCCAATTCTCTGGTTTGCGTCCGATTTCTTCTACTTCATCTAACGCTTTTTTTAATTCCACATCATTCATCGCCGCCACCTCCAATACATGGTGTATCGTTTTATTTTTACCGGATTCCAAGAGGAGTAACCACTTTTCTAATGGATCCTGTACAGCTTTTTCTAAATCGGTGATACTTTTGCGTAGCTTTGGCATTTCAACAAAGTGAACCTCTAATGCATCCGACAACCGTTCGTGCGTTTGATCCTCAACCACATGATAACTCGTATGATACCTGTCCGTCGATGGGAATTGCACAAAGTCAATCAGGTTAATCGTGATCACTCGATGCAGTTCTTGATAGGAAGCGCCTGATACCACTTGCCCACGATACAGTTCCGCCCAGTAATACAAGGTGCGTTTCGCCATACCGTAGTCATGCGCCACTTGCATTTCAATGTTGATTCGCTCTTGTTGATCCGTTTCTACGAACACATCCATGCGAGAGAGCTTATCTTCTCGATATTCTTGTGCCTGTTCTGTGTTACCAAATTGCACAGAGATGATCGGTGAAGCTAGGCTGTTTGTAAGCAACGCATTGAGAAAGGAGATCAATAAGTCCTTATTCCTCGCTTGTCCAAACAATTGCTTGAACGCGTAGTCAACCATGAGATCAATAGGTTCATTGTGATAGATTGGCATTGGTTTGTCTCCCTCTTATGTTGAGTATAACCAGCAAAAGCCCCCTTGAAAAGAGGGCTTTTGGTGCTTACAACGATACTTCCAACACGTGATCCATCGCCGCTTCAGACCGCATAAAGCCTTTGTGCGCGTCAAAAAAGGTGCGGTGATGCAACAACGTGCCGTCGGATAACAACGTGTGTAGAAACATGAAAACACTCGTTGCCGCCATCACATTGGTCATGAGACGTTGCGGTTGGGAGACCACGACTTCTCCACAATGCTGTTCACTAGGCAGGTTCTCCCCTTCCTCTGCTTCGAGCAGGTTAGGGAAGACTTCGCCTGGAAACGGCATCACGTCCTGTCCGTTTTTTCTCACTCCAACAACCACTTGCCCATCCCAACCGGTCGCTTTGATCTTCGCCAGCAGATACCGGTTGATGTGCTCTGGATCATCTGGAACCGTCACGCCACCGTTGCCACTGTCGATGTACACCGCATCACGAAGTGTGTGCACTTGTTCGTGCAACAGTTTTCGCGTGGGGGCATGATCGACGCAACCTACAATCACGAGTGTAATGGGTTCCACTCGACCATAATGTCTTTCTGGCATGTGTACACTCGCGATAAGATCCGTGATCGTTCGTTGGTCATCTAGGTACTCTGGAGAGGAAACGATGTCAATCCCATACGCGAGTGCATAGCGTTGTGCGAGCACGTCTGCTATTTCCAAAACTCACGGCAAAAAGTATGGGTGTAGTAGACTCGTATATTAAAATGTTATGATCACTTTTGTGCAAAAGAGAAACTTTGTAGAGTCGTAATCACCGTATAGTAGTCCTTCCATTGTTACTACCACTAGCTTAAGCTTGGTTATAGACTTACCCTTTTGCAGAAAGGGACGGACGAATGCCAAGCGAAATGGTTTTTTCACGATGCTCATAAACGGTCATCTCATCAGGTGCCCCTCTCGCTAATCTTCAGTAGTTTAAGAACGATACACTCAGTGTGCCAAAAAGGGGACGTCTTTCTCCTTGTCACCCGTTGCGGCCAAAGCATGCACACACATGATACACATTCAATGGATTGCTTATGCATCCGCATTCTTTCGTATTATCTTAATTCAGACTGCAAGAAGAACATCCAATGATTTCCGGGGTAATCTACAGATTATCGTCCGAGTTATGGGTCGTAGCATTTTGGGAGTAACATGGCACCTGCAGTTGCCACTGCATTCCGACATCCATCGTTAGACAGTGGAAATGCGGTTCAGCATTCGTGCTACTGACAACCTTGCGCATTGACCTCAACTGCACCACCTGTAGGTAGTATGAATGCCTTATCCAATCACTCGCCACAACATCCACCTCGATGATCATTCTGTCGTTACGTTATACTGTGTTTGTATCAAGTAAAATACGAAAAGGGACTCACGATTAAAGCACTCGTCACTGGCGCAAATAAAGGAATTGGTTTTGAAATCGCTCGCCATCTTGGAAAGCGTGGTTATGACATTCTCGTTGGGGCGCGTGATGAAGCCCGTGGGCAAGCAGCAGCCGAAAAACTTGTCGCAGAAGGCATATCAGCGACGTTCATCAAGATCGATTTGAATGAGTTGGATAGCTTGCACACAGCGGCTAACATGATTGATTCACTCGATATTGTGGTCAATAATGCTGGAATTCCTGATCGTGTCAAGCCTCGTCGCGCTTCGCTCGACATGACAAAGAACACATTTGACTATACAACCGAAGATTTACGTGCGACGATGGAGACGAATTTTCTCGGCACACACGCACTCACGAGAAATCTGTTGTCATCTCTGACAGACGCTGCGAAAATCGTCAACATCACCATTCCAATTTCGCCTACCGACTTTTGGCACCCACTCGCTTA
Organism: Sulfoacidibacillus ferrooxidans; assembly: GCF_022606465.1. NCBI lineage: Bacteria > Bacillati > Bacillota > Bacilli > Caryophanales > Alicyclobacillaceae > Sulfoacidibacillus > Sulfoacidibacillus ferrooxidans. The sequence continues at coordinate 35,497 of NZ_JALBUF010000014.1, read as the reverse complement.
CATCACGAGCAAAGCAGCACTTAACGTGATGACACTGACTTTCGCCTACGAGTTTGAAAAAATGGGGAGCCACCGTCAGATTTTCGGTATCATGCCTGGCGCTGTCGCGACCGACTTGAACGGCATGCAAGCTGGTGCACATAGCGGCTTCGTCAAATCTTTCGAATCCGCTGGCCAGATGAGTACCGACATTATCTTATCTGACAAGAATCAAAACGGCCAAATGATTCAGTACGATGGAAAGATCGCCACGGATTATGAAGTTCAACTGAGAATAAAGCAACATTAAGTTTTATCAGTGATACGACTTGGGATAGCACCTTTCATTACGTAACAAGAATCTCAACGCGTGGTAACGATATGTCTCAGTTTTTACCTCAACGTTATCGACATCAAAATGATTGTGGTAACGCCTGATCAAAAGACGATAGTAGCCAATACTATGAACATGCCGTATATGCTCATCCAATCTGCACCTAATCACACTAAATCTTCGCGGCTAAAGGAGGCCACTGAAAAACTTACGATTTCACTGGAAAATCGTAAGTTGAGGTAAAGAATTGTGCCTTTTCTCTAATCAAAGATACTGCAGTGACCTCCTTGGAACGAGGTCTGTACCTCCTGAATATTTCAATTTGACACCTACATACGAACCAAAGTTGAACTTTTTTCTTATATCATCACCTTGTGGATGAATTTATGGCATCCTCATTGGAGAAGAGACCCCTTAATTCACTGGCTATCGCTTCAACTTTCATAGCCACATCTCGAATCTCAGCAGCACTTGCGGTTTGTTCTTCACCCACCTGATAAATTGATTGTGCTTTACTTTGCAAGAGACTTACAGAACTACTCAACACTTGAATGGTATGATGAATATCACTTGCAAACTTTTTGGATTCACTCGATAATTTTCTCACTTCATCTGCAACAACCGAAAATCCTCTCCCGTGTTCTCCTGCACGAGCCGCCTCTATGGCTGCATTTAAACCGAGTAAATTCGTTTGTGCAGCAATATTTTGGATCGTGCTACTTGCATCTTGCATATGTGAAAACCGCGTAGCAAAATCATCCATTCCTATATTGATTTCTTCTTGAATCGTGTTTACGTGTTGAGATGTTTCAATGAATGAATCGCTTATCGCCTGTAAAGATTGAACTAACTCATGAACTTCATGAACAACCTGGTTTTGTTTCTCTACGTGCTCTGTTGAAAGATAGTATCCCAGTGCACCCACACAAACCCCATCCTGAAATAAGGGGATGGCCTTCCCTACATACGATTGATTTAACGTAGTATGTTCCTGATCGACGATCGTTTCTTGAGTCGTAGTTTCATGTACGGCCTTAGCAATTAACCAATGAGGATTCAATGGATCACCCACACGAACATGAAGATCAAATTTTTCAGTCCAATGAGCTGCAACAATCTTCTCTCCATCACATGCAACAAAATAATAGGTTCCAAAGTGTTTTAAAACGTCATAATATGCTTCAGAAGCTGATACCACTGCATCCAGTATCTTCATCACATAACCCCCAACGACCATTTTTATCATTCGTCACTGAACAACCACGAAGTCGTTAGCTTCGTGGTTGTTCATAGTGTACTCATCCATTGGCTTCAAGGTCTTGCCACACAATCAATTGCCCTTCACGTTGCCACACTCTTTGTTCACCTACCACTTCCCATGCATCAAGCGCACAATCAGCGATATCTAGTGCTTCATCCACGACATACCCGTTGCCTTCAGATATTAACAACCGCGATTCAGCAGTCAATTCCTGTTCTTCGATATGCAATAAAGTCCTTAAATCGCTCACCGCAATCACACTACCACGCAAATTGGCCACACCAAGTATATGCGATGCTGCCCCAGGGACAGGACGAATCGGAAGCATGCGTTCAATCGATTGTATTTTTTCAACAGGTGTTGCGTATTGACTATCACCTAAACGATAAATCACGACTTTCATTCCCTATCACCATCCTCACCATCAGTCGATCAGTTGTACTTGCAAGTACATGCTTCTACTTACGTGCAAGATCATGAGCTACTTCGCGTAGCTCCATAAATGCTGCCGCAAACTCCTCTGTACTTGCTGTATGTTCCTGTGTCACAGCCGCAATCTCTTCAATAGCTGTACTTAACGTTTCAATACGCTGATTAACGCCTACCAGCTGTTGGCGAATTTGTTTTGCGTACTTTTTACTTTGCTCGGCCATCTTGCGCATTTCATCTGCGACAACGGAAAACCCTCGTCCCTGATCTCCTGCGCGAGCAGCCTCAATGGCTGCGTTTAACCCAAGTAAGTTCGACTGATCAGCTATCTCCTGTACATAAGTTGCAAGTGTCCTTGATTCATCCGCATCTGACTTCACCTGCAACGACTCGGATAAAATATCTTGCAACCGTTCTGCGATGCGAATCGTTGCGGTCGATAGTTGGTCTGAAATTCCCTTTAATTCATCCGTCGAAGCAACCACTTTTTCTCCTACCTCTTGTTGGATTCGTTGTACGTACTGTACATACGCTTCGGTCATCAGTAATTCGCGCAACCGCAGTCGCCGTGAACATGCTGGGATAAAACGTGGATCATCAATTTCATGTGCATACTCAAACATGTAATTTTGATAAATTTGCAAGGATGCGATCACATAGCTCTGCGATAATCCAATGCGATAATGGATTTCGCCAATGCGCATCACTTCTTGTTCACTCTCCATAGAATTGGACTCTGCCATTTGTAAAAAGAACTGTTTCTGTGCCATTTTTAACCGTTCAAGGGTTGAATGGTCATCGATGATGTGTCGCAACTCTGGAACAGCGTATACTTGGTCATAAAAACGGTCTACGACAGCCTGTGCATGGCGTTCAAAAAATGCATGTTGTGCAGCTAATACGCTAAAATCGTCCTCTTGAATGCCTATGAGTGCTACTACATCATGAAATCCTTTCACTATATCCACCTGACATTCAAACCCCTTCACTAAACAGCTCTTATTTATTCCATACAAAACGGCTAAAAAGCACCTGGATCCAACACTAAAGCAACCTGTCCATCCCCTAGAATGGTTGCTCCTGCGTAATACTTCACGTCTTTTACGACCTTTGGGAGTGGCTTCAAAACCACTTCTTGTTGTCCAATCACGTCATCGACAACAAGCCCGATATGATCTCGCCCACGTGCCACATACAATACATGTCCACGTTCCTGTGCAGGATCGAGCATAAAAGGACTCCTTACTCGCACAAGCGGAGTGACCTTGCCACGCCATACGACGACTTCCTGTCCACCACCTACCTGTTTGACTTCTGGTTCTTCTTGAATTTCCTCAATCGTCGCTAAGGGCACAGCAAAGGGATGCCCATCAATGCGCACCATGATACTCTGTAAAAGAGCGAGTGTAACGGGTAGTGTAATCGTAAACTTCGTTCCTTTGCCCTCTGTGCTCTCCACGTCTACACGTCCTGAGAGTGATTCGATCTTAGCCTTCACCACATCAAGACCCACACCGCGACCAGAAAGATCTGACACCTGATCGGATGTGGAAAAACCAGACGCGAACAACAAGTGATACACCTGTGCATCAGATAATGGATCACTGGCCGATACAAGCCCTCGCTCTACTGCTTTGCGAAATACACGGTCACGATGGATCCCATGGCCATCATCCTCGACCTCAATCACCACTCGATTGCCCATGGGATAGGCGCGCAAATAAATATGACCACTCGTTGATTTGCCCATGGTCTGGCGTACCGTCGCCTCTTCGATTCCATGATCTAACGAGTTTCTCAACAAGTGCATCAGGGGATCGGCTAGTTCCTCGACGACCATGCGATCAAGCTCGGTTTCTTCTCCACTCATGATAAACTCAATCTCTTTGTGTAAACTACGAGCGGTATCGCGCACCATTCTTGGAAAACGTTGAAATACACTGCCCACTGGAATCATGCGTATCGACATGATCAATTCTTGTAAATCGTTTGTCGCTCGACTCATATGAGCCACCGTATCCACAAGGCGCGCATCGCCAAATTCTGTCGCTAAACTCTCAAAACGAGTCTTATCAATGGCTATTTCAGAGAATAAATTCATCAATAAATCAAGCTTGTCCACATCCACTCTCACGGTGGCATTTGTTTTTCTTCCTTTAGTTTCTCCTTTTTGCTCCTTCGTGGGTGGCTGAACTACATTAGGCCCAGACTGTGCCTTCCCATCTTCGACCACCCATTCGCGCAACTGTACCAATTCAATATCCGATACCCCTTCTACAGCGCGTTTGACTCCTTCAACGCCCTCCGTACTCCACATGACAAAGAGGACATCACGCAAAAACGTTTCTTCTTCAATCTCGCGCATACTAGGTCGTGTATAGAGGAGTTGATCTTGGCCACCGATCGCTTCAAATACCATGTACAGGCGAGCACTTTTTAACACAGTCTCCTCATGTAAACGCACACCTACCTCATAGACACGCTTGTTTTGTTTTAATGCGAGTTCCACCACTTTGACCACGTAATCGTCATTGGTTACCCTTGTCTTTGGCAGCAATTCCACTCCGTGTTCTGCATGTCCACCATCTGTCATGCGCCACTCGCTAAGCGATACGATGACCACTTCGGAGATATCTGCGATTCTCTCCCCGAGTGTCTCTACATCCTCTTGTGTTGCCAACACAAGCGTCACTTCACCGGCATAGTCCCCTATTTCAAGAACGGTAGCATCAGGAATGGTCAACAAGAGCTCGTTTTGATCAATCCGCTGTAATAATTGGGCAAATCGCGCCATGGGCATGATGCATTCTGTTGCAAAGCCGATCTGCACTTCATACACGCGACTGCCTAGTTCCATGGCTTGTCTTGCGATATCTTGAATCATCTCAGATGGCACATGCTGATTCGTAGCCATCTCTACTTCTTCTCTTGTAGCCGTTGTTGATGCGATCTCCTGTGTAGCTATTTGAACTTGTGCAAGGCTAGTAAACGGATCCACGACGTCAGATATCGCATCAGCACTCTCTTGACCGGTCTCTTCCACATCAGAAAGTAAGCTTTCTAATTGATCCAAACTATGAAATAACAGATCCACTAACTCAGAATCTACATGACGTTTTCCTTGACGCACATCATCGAGCACATTCTCTGCGTTGTGTGTCACTTCTCCCATGCGCGTAAAACCCATGGTCATGGCCATGCCTTTAATGGTATGCGCCGCCCGGAAAATCGTCGCGATCGTCTCTGCGTCTTCATGCTTTTCTAAAATCAACATCCCATCCGACCAAGCCTGCAGATGCTCGCGCGTTTCGTCAATAAACATCGTCAAATATTCATTCATTTTGCCAATACCTTTTGAATCGCTTCAATCAATCTTGTTTCTTGAAAAGGCTTCACCACAAAATCACTGGCACCACCTTGAATCGCCTCGATCACCATTTGTTGTTGTCCCATGGCTGAGCACATGATCACCTTGGCCTGTGCATCCTGTCCCTTAATTCTTTTCACAGCCTCAATACCATCCATTTCAGGCATCGTAATATCCATGGTCACTAGGTCCGGTTTATGCTGTTGATATAGACTAATGGCTTCTTCCCCATTTTGCGCCTCAGCAACGACTTGATGACCTCCTTTTTCCACCATTGTTTTAACCATCATGCGCATAAATGCAGCATCATCCACCACTAAAATTCGTGCCATAGATACATATCCACCCCTCTGATTGATCCTATATTCACAAAATCTTCATGCCTAAGAATCGTATGATGGTTATTAACTATCCACCAATACATACATTTGAAATTCACCATATGATCCGAGAAATGGAACAAGGAATGCACTTGCTGTAGTACTCAATTGCGTGCTACCTTTTAGAACTACAGGTGGAGCAATCTCTACTCGCACCGTGGCTGAGATGCGAGTAGCCCAATTGCCTGATAGCATATTCCCTAATTCTCCAACAAACGAATCTAACATGTCTCCTTCAAGTTCCATCTCAAACATCTCTTTACTAAACTGCTTTGCGTATTCGTTCGAAAACATATAAATAAGCTGGCCTTTGATATCGCCGAGAAAGGAAACAAGCACACCCAAATCATGTTGTTGGAGTGGAGAAGCCACGCGACGTGCTTGTTGGCGCGTAAGTGGGACAGGAATCACTTCATTCACGGTCTCAATGGCACCATTAATTAAATGAAAAATTTGCTGATTATCCAATGACATCCTCCCAAAGTCGATCACTCTATGTCCCTATTCATCGGATGAATGCTAGGCATTCCATGCTGTAAGACATTGGATCTTTTATTTGACTGAGCATGGATGGCGAGTCCATGATGCAAGTTCTCTACATCCTAGCTACATGCAATCATGACGTGTCCTTTTTGTTACACGATAAATTGCTCAATCATGCCCTGTAAGGTTTCCGCTAAATGGCTTAAACTTTCGGCACCTGCTGTGACTTCCTCCATAGTTGCCAGCTGTTCTTCTGCATGTGTAGCAATCTCTGACACAGTGATCGAAGTGTGCTTGGCAATGTGAGCAATCGATTTCACTGCTTCTGTTGACTCGTCGGAAAGCATGCGCAATGAATTCGCTTTTTTTCCACCTTCTTGTGCTTCATGCGCTTGTTCGTTAGCCGTTGTAGAAAATGTATGAAATGCCATGCTGGATTCTTCTACGACATTCGTACAAAGGATTACATGTTCATCTGCACTGCGCACAGCAGCTGTCGTTTTAGTGACTCGCTCATTGACTGCAAGGATGAGCGTATGAATCGATTGAGCCGCTTTTCGAGATTGATCGGCTAGTTTTCTTACCTCTTCTGCCACCACAGAGAATCCTCTGCCTGCATCACCGGCTCGTGCTGCTTCAATAGCTGCATTTAAGGCCAGTAAATTCGTTTGCTCAGCAATGTCTTGAATCACATCCATGGTAGACATGATGGTACTAGCATCTGTTTCAAGCTGAGTCATCGTGACAGCAATGGCTGCAACCTCATCGCGAATCGTTCTCATTTGGTGAGCGGCAACATCTGCATTGTGTTTACCCGCATTAGCTTTATCCACATGGTCGAGAGATTCTTTAGCTAGCGTGTCGGTGATCGTAGCCATCGTCACCATCTCATGAGCTGTAGCTAATGATTTTTGTAGCGCAGCTTCAGCCTGAAGTTGTTGCTCATTGGCACCTTCAGCTACTTTTTGCACATGAATGGTTGATTCTTCTACTGCTTTCGCTGTTTCTTGAGCACTGGCTGTGAATTCTTGAGAGGAAGCCGTTAATTGCATCGCTGTATCTTGAATCCCACGGATCATTTGTCGCATTTCGCTAGCCATAGTATGTAAATCGGTGGACAGAAGACCCAGATCATCTTTGCGTTTAAATTTCTGTGGACGATCTGAAAAATCACCTTTCCCCATAAGATTAGCTTCTTCCGATAGATAGGCAATGGGACGTACGAGAAGACGAATGTACACGAGACTCCCTACGCTAGCAAGAACCGTTATGATGAGTAATAGTTCTGCAAGATCAGTAACCATCGCAGATTCATTGATGGTCCTCTGGACGAATTTTGAGATGTTGTTTTGTGCTAACGAACTAATCGTTTGTAAATCAGTTGTCAGCAAATTGGATACATTACTATTTGTCACGTACATTGTGGTTGCAGCTAAAGCATGATCGGTTTGATTGTTTTGATGAACGATATGCCAATAGTGTTCATAACCACTGGCAGCTGTCATGGCCTCATGGATGAGATGCTGTTCATTGGTTGTCAAATAGGGGAGTGCCGCCATGTCATGCAACGATTGATTCAGTTGACTTTCACCTTGTATGATTTGTTGCAATGTTTGAGTATATAGTGCTCCTGAAAACTTCGTACCCTCGAGGCCAACCAACATATTGGATTGATCATCCATATTTAAAAAACCTATAAATCCGTTATTTGAAATATTTAAGAGTTGTAGTTGTTGATTCTTTAATTTCTCAATATTTGCTTTCGTTTCTTGACTCATATGGAGAGTCACTGAACTCCCAAGTAGAACAACAACGGCTAATAGAATCCACGCAACGGTTAATTTTCGAGCTATGGTCCACAATATTCAATCACTCCTATTCATTTTTATTTTAAATACAATACGAATATCTATCTACTTAATCTAAGAACAAAAATAACTTCTTTTAGCTTACTTAACGCTTGTATCGCTTCTTTTGTAGCACCTTTAGCATTAACTTCATCATTTGAAAAAGTCGCTCTATGAGAATAATCAAGGCGTTCCAATACCCTAAAAAGACACCTGTACAATCGAGATAGAAGTCACAAAACAGACAGAGGTTATAAGAGCAATCATGTACCCTGAACCACTACGGAATGATATTGATCTGGTGCAAATATACTCTCTGTCAAATACAGGTGATGATACCCTTGGTGATCTTCTGCTACTAATTCAACAGACCAGGGTGCAAATGTTGTCAATCACCGCTAACGACCCTTGAAATGCGACTCTTACAATGAGATCCTAATTATTCTATATGCTTTTCTGAGGAAAGTTTCCTTTTCTCTATCAGAGAAATCCTAAAAACGACACGCTGGCAATTCTCCGCTATTTGGCACGTCAAGTTGAATGATGTAATAATCAATACCGTGACAAATTACTGGCCCATGTACCGTAGAACGATTAAATACATACTGTGCCTACGTGAGTTATAGCTACAATTTTTGATTTTGTTTACGCACCGTATACGTAGTTAATTGTGGCAAAACCAACTCCGTCCCCTGGCAATATAAATGTACATATTTACGCAAGTATTTTCTTTAAGCAAGAGTGAACGAAGCAATCTTAGCTGACAATTGCTCTGCCACATTTGTCAACGATTCAACACTAGAAGATACTTCTTCAAGCGAAGCTAGTTGTTCTTCACTTGACGCAGCTACCGCTTGAGTCGCGTCTGTTTGCTTAGAAACAGCATCCACGACTGCACGCACTTGCTGATCTGTCAAGGTAGCCTTCTCTCCAATTTGGTTGACTTCATTTACAATTTGCGATTCGCGCTGATCCCTTTCTTGTAAATCTTGCGTCAGTGCAAGAAATACGTCACCAGCTTCTTGAACCGCAATGACCCCAGCGCTCACCGTAACGTTCATCGTTGTAGTTTGAGCCTGAGTTTGCCCTGTCTGACTTAAAATTGTATGCAACACATCACGAATCTCGGTGGCGGCACTGCGCGAGGCTTCTGCCAATTTACGAACTTCTGTAGCCACTACAGCAAAACCACGACCTAGTTCTCCTGCGCGAGCCGCCTCAATAGCTGCATTTAATGCGAGGAGATTGGTCTGCCCTGCAATCTCCTCAATCATCGACAAACTGCGCGTAACAGATTCAGTGCTTTGCACAAGAACTGTCACTTGCGCCGCCGTCTGCTCAGCCACTTCAGCGATCCCTGTCATATGTGAAAGCGCCTCTTGGACCTTTTTTTCACCTAGTTGTGCTCGTTGCTGCATATGATTGGATAGTTCACGCATTGATTCGGTCTCGGTCGTGATCTCTGCGACAGAACAAAGTACATTTTGCATGTTATCAGATGCACGAACAGCCAATTCTTTTTGTGACGTGGAGGCTTCGGCCATCATAGAAACTGAAAGGGAGTTACTCTCTGCGGCGGCAGCCGTCGTTGTTGAAGCAGAACGCAACGCTTGCGCAGCTTCAATCAGACCAACTGTCACCTCGTGAACAGAAAGTAATGTATCGCGGACGTTTCCACTCGCATCATAAAGATCAGTCACAAGTTCTGCTATATCCGTACGTTGTGTTTGCTTATGTGAAAATCTCGAAAAATTACGCTGAGCTAAACGTGATATATCTTGCTGAAGATCGACAAGTGGACGACACAAATAACGCAAATACCCATAAATAAAAGAACTACCAATGATAATCACAAATGCAACAGCAAAAGCCAAAATTTGAATTGTTATATTTCCTGACTGATGAGCAAGAAATCCTACTATAATACTAAAAATAGTAACCGCTACAGCAGTGCCCATCATAATAGCAATAATCCGACCTCTAACTGTGTGAAGGAATCTCATCATGACTATAGATCCTCCCATACAATAAATTGCTTATCGTGTTGCCATACTTTTGTCCAACAATCTCTTCCCACGCATGCTGTAGACAATCTGCAATGTGAAGTGTTTCATCTAGCACGTATCCTTTACCTTTTGAAATCAGTAAACGCGACTCTGATGTTAATGTCCGCTTTTTAATTTCAGTAATTATAAGTAAATAATTCATACAAGTCACCCAATATGCCGATTTTCACCCATTTTCCTTTCAGTATGAAAAGGGAATAACGACAATCCTTTCTCTTTTAGTTAACTTTCTTCAATTGATATTCTCATCCATCTTTTCACTGTACGATACGAAGTAATGATGGGGATATTAGCAATTCGTTTGCCATTTATCTTGATGTCGAAATATCCAGAGTTTCGAACAGTCACTTGCCCTTTCTAAATACCCTCATATTTCCTTTGGGCATATCCACAACCGCTAAATTGTCTATTTGGGAAGTCAACATGCTACTTCTTCATATGTCGGTTCCCTTATAGGGCATCCATACTTGCCAGTGTTACACATCTATCTGATCCCCGTCCTTTGGCTCTTCAGACTTGCACGATCTCAGGAAGACTTGTGAATTTTGCTCTGGTATACTTGCACAAAGCATCATGATACTTCCTTTCTCTCTTACGTGACTTGTGACGCTTGATAGTGAAATTCTCTCTTCGTTAAGGTTTGAAAGGGACAATGACTGCTACCGTACAACTTATAACGCCCCTGCAGCTTTTAATGGTTGCCCATCGAGCCAAAGGCTGGAGAAGTACCCTTGAGTATTTACCTTCTGCAGTAGCACTTTCGAGCTAAGTTTGGTCATAGTAAGACTTTTACAGGCCTCTAGCTTTAGCCTGAAGTCTATCATTTATATCGACTCTGGAAAATATCTTCAATCGCTCGGCAATGAGACCCATAGCTACAGATAATTGATCGGAAATTCTTTAACTTATCTGTACGTAATCAATCTTCCTTCGTATCTTCTCTGGCTTGAACTACATCACAAGTGCTTCGTCATCCTTATCTGGAACCCATACGGTTAGCCCGTCTTCTCGTAAGAATTAGGATAGTCGGAGAACATCACGCAGATCCGTTTTTACTCTGTCCCCTTGACGAAAAGAAATAAGAGCCGGCGAAGCGTAAACAGTTAATATCCATGAATTTGAGCAACGGATACAGACTATATCCAGTAGGCCTAGGTTCGTAGCCATCTTCCGGGGCAGTAACTTTTTCTAACTGCCCAATCAATTTGCGAATGGCCTCAACAGGATTCAGAATGGAACCCATGTATCTTAACGTACTTCTACCGCTGTCAGAGACTTCGGCGGCAATCGATTCCTTTGAAACATCCAAGCCAATGAATTTTGTTATATTATTCAATTTAGCTAACTTCTTTCGTATTGTGACTTTGCACTGGCTGTACAGTTACAGTGTAATCCACGGGTCACTATGACTAATCATAGATACACATGTCCGATGGAACATATAATTCAGGATGTTCTAACGGTTTGCTCCAGAGATAACCTTGTTCATACTGCATACCGTAATCCCGAAACAGTTGTGCTTGTTGTAGCGTTTCTAATCCTTCACAAATAACTTTCACGTGTTTTTTTTTCGCGAAATGTTGAAAATACAGGACTAATTCCATCATGTCTTTATCTTCAGTTGCAAGATCAATCAATTGTTTATCAAGTTTAATCCATTCTGTTTGTAAATGTTTTAAACGTAATAAATCATTTTCCCCAGCTCCAAAGTCATCTTGCGCAAATTCCACTTCGGGTAATTGTATACGTAACTTTTGAAACACCTCAGTATCTATTTCATCTACATATCTCTCTAAAACTTCAAATACACAATGAAGCCCTGGTACTTGTTCTTGTAATCGACGATACCACGACGTAATTCGATCAATGTGATGTAAACTCCCTGCATACCAATTAATAAATAAACGCTTTCCTCTCCAAAATCTTGCTTTGCGAGATAGATATTCAAGTAAACTTTCCATACACTCAAAATCAGCTTGTATACGCTGTCCGTTTTGTTCTGCTAAATGGAAAAACTCAATTGGAGAAACATCTATTTTCCCCATGTGTGGACGAGCCAACGCTTCAAATCCAACAATACCTCCTTCGTGCGTGTCAATAATAGGTTGAAACACCCAACTTATCCCACCTCGCCAAAATGGAGATGTTATGAATTCTATGAAGTCTCGTTTCAATGCGTGTGCAATAACACCTTGATACCCTACAATTTTTCCGTCTTTCAATATTGACATCCACTGCGCATTTTCCCACCACAATGTACCATTTGGTTTCATTTTTAAAAGACATGTTTTATATATAGTTTGTTCATTTTCAAAATGTTTAAATAGTGTTTTAATTGGATAAACGTCATTAAATCTTCTTGTATTACCAATGGCCTGATCTTTTGAGAAACCCGTTATTTTTTCGTAGGCTGTATTTACCATATAAATTTGTTCTTTATGATCCAATAATATTTTTGCTTGTTGATCTGTACTCCACAGCCATTCCGTAGCAGTTACTAACCAGACAAGTTCATCCTCCATAGTAACTTCTGCATTCATTTCTACTTTATCATCATAATTTTGAACAAACTCCTCATTCGAGCGTACAAACCTATTTTTCCCGCTTCCTTTTGCAAAGAGTAACGCTTGATCTGCTAAGGAGGAAGCCATGTGGTCAAAGACTCCATAATGCCAGCCGATAGAAAGTTGTACCCGAATGGATAATTTTGAGGAAATAACAATTGGATACTCGGTTACAAGATCATGAAGACCACGCACAAAAGCGACTGAATTCTCTTCCGGAATATGCGACCATATTTGAAATTCATCACCACCAAATCGAACAAGAGCATCTGTGTCTCGCATCCCATTCTCCAATCGTCGTGCGACTTCTTTCAAAACTTCATCGCCTATATCATGACCATAATGGTCATTTATTTGCTTAAAGTTATCAATATCACAAAACAATACGGCTCCTATAGACTCTTTGGGTTCCCTCTTCATCCACTCTGCAAACCCATGACGTGTCATCGCTCCAGTTAACGCATCTCGATGTGCATTGCGTTTGGTTTGCTCTAAGCCATATTGATGTTTTAACCAAAATCTCACGTATAATCCCATCATAAGTGCTGCAACAAGACTGGTTTTTACAGAATCCCAGTGTTGCTCTTGGCTATGAAACTCATATACGACATTTATCAAGACAGCTATTCCATAAAGAAAAAAATGAATTGGACGGCGTTTAGAAAAGTAGTCGATCACAATCGTTATAAATTGTAAAATCAAAAAAAGTACAACCATCAAATCAATATCTTTAGGATTATGTGTAGAAAAAAAGGCCATACTAATGACAACTAAAAAAAATAATACACTTAAAAAAACTCGTTCATAGAGTTTAGAATGTAGAAGATAGATGCCAACAAAAATTACCCCATACACACCGAGGGGAATCGTAATTCCTAAACTTAAACGATCTAAAAACAACCCCAGCACAATAACAAAAAAAGAAACGTACGGTGTCCATTGACCTAAATATTTTTTTAACAAAAGATCCAAAAATTCTTTTGCTGATAAAGTTTGTCCCATTACAAGCCATATCATCATTACATTAGACAATTCATCCGCCATAGCGTCAACATCCATTCCACTACCTAGGTTAAGTGCTCAGCATCTTTGACATTGTAACATTCCTCCCCTTCTTTATCTTCCTTAAAAAAGACCATTTTTTCTAGCTTAATTGAATCATAATGTAGTCAATTTGAACTAGATGTCTATTTAAATAGACGGTTAATTCCGACTATATAGGCTGTTAAAAAGGTCATACATTCGGATGGAAAACAAAATTGCACGCCCGCGAAAAATGGTGAAATGGACGTACCACAACCACCATTCAACCAAAGATGCGAGGTGCATTTTTATAGATTTGCAGCTTGAATTGCTTCCGTACCACCACTATACCACACTGGGATTTGACGAGGAACTCATTGATTATATCGATCATGTGGACGATTCGATTGTGTTTAAGAAGATCGCTCCACTCTATAATAATGGTGGGCGAGAGATTGGTATTCAGTCAATAGGGTGGACACCTCGAACAAAAAATATCAAAACAGTCTGATGGATTGCACTTTGGATTTAGCTTGCCTTCTTGTTCGCTTTTTTGAAATACATTGATTGGAATTGTACAGGCGTCTTATATCCAATCGACGAATGAATCCGTAGCCGGGTTTACCACATATCGATGTACTTCCAAATGTCCTTCTTTGCGCGTTTGGTAATTCTCCAAATGTATGAGCTTGCGTTTGATGACACTATGGAATCAATCAATGCAAGGGTGAGTAGCCCTGCATTGCATGGTTTCATAGTGTACTCAAGCGTGAACTTGTCTATCTGGAAAAGTTCACAACGAGGGAGCAAGCAAAGAAGCGAATGTTCAAGTATATCGAAGTGTGGTATAACCGTGAGCGCATTCAATCATCGACGGCTTACATATCACTGATGGAGTACAAGAGAAAAATATTTCCAAACGCTGAGAGTTCTAGCAGGGTAGGAGAACAGCATATTTTTATCTGAATATTAAACCTATATTTTCTCTGTTTTAGTGTCTCCATTATATTGACTTAGTACCAGATTACAGTCATGCTTCTTTTGGAAACTCTATACGGTTGCGTCCTGAAAGTTTTATGGCGTTTGACAAATTTAGTGCTCTCGGACCATTCAAGGCAAGTGAAATCAATCCAGCAATCTACGCAAGTTCAAACACGTACATATTTACAAATCCCAAACTAATTTTATATGTGAAGATCGTCAGAATCATATCAATTACAAGAAGCAAGGTGAAATTTTACTGTCGATACCAACGATGAGCGATATACCACCTAAAAATTCAATCAACCTGAGAACCGGTACTGCAATATGGGCGAAATACTTAACGAACCCTGTCGGTTGACTCAATTTCAAAAATCCATGAATTATGAAGGTAATGCCAAGAACTAGTCGGATGATAATTGGTGCATACCTTGAGGTTGATGACATTTGTATTTCCCCCCTT
The DNA here is from genome assembly GCF_022606465.1 of Sulfoacidibacillus ferrooxidans. NCBI lineage: Bacteria > Bacillati > Bacillota > Bacilli > Caryophanales > Alicyclobacillaceae > Sulfoacidibacillus > Sulfoacidibacillus ferrooxidans. The sequence goes on along the minus strand of NZ_JALBUF010000014.1, from coordinate 20,320 downwards.
TTCGGAAAATCTTTAACTTGGTTTCGTTTAGCCGAACTGCCATACACTGTGACTAAGGTTTCCATATCGATAACTTCGGTGTAACAATGTTGCCTTACGAACTTCATCAGCAGCACCCATTGCATAAAATATCGGGATAAAATGCTCATTCCCATGAGGGGGCACCGCGAGGCTTGCATTAGGTGCTAAAGTATCATACTGATATAATGAATCAAGATCCCATTTCATAAGGTGTTTCTCTAACCACTGGTCGAATTGGAGAGCCCAGTCGTTTATTTGATTTTCTTGAAACTGGACGGCACGCAGATTATGAACCGTTCCCCCACTCCCAATAACCAAGATATTGTTTGCTCGTAAAGTCCTTAAGGATTGCCCGATTTTGTACTGTTGTTCAGGGGTCAAACATGGATTTACAGACATCGCAATGACTGGAATGTCCGCGTTTGGATAGAGCAAGCGCAAGACAATCCAAGCTCCGTGATCGAGTCCACGCTTAGTTTCTGATTCAAACGGAATGCCGTTTTCCGTAAAAAAATTCTTTATTTCCTGAACTGTTTTATGATCCCCTTTTGCAGGATATCGTATTTGATAAAGCTCATTTGGGAATCCGCCAAAATCGTAAATAGTCTCGTAGTCTTTAACTTCGCTGACCTTTTGAATACCCGTTTCCCAGTGTGCAGAAAACAGCACAACTGCTTTAGGGCGTGTCATTTTTTGCCCCAATTGATTTAAGAACTGCGTGTAATCATTATCTTCAATCGCTAAAAGTGGGGCACCGTGTGCAATGAATAGCGTTGGAATCATATTTATACCTCCTTGTACTTTGCTGAATCATCGATTAACCTAAGTTGAAAATCATGCAAATATTCCACATTATCGTATGCGGTTCCGGATACGTTCGAAAAGTAACATTGGCACTTAATCCTCTAAAGAATTCTTCATTTGCTCTACCCCATTCATAAGGCAACACCTGATCCATTTGATCATAATTCAGTTTTATGTTGTATTCTTCCTTTACGAAGTCTGGGATGTACCCGCTAAGTTCAGCAATGACTCCCTTACTGTGATTTCCAGGTATGAACCCAAGTGTCATTGCAAGAATTGCTCCTTGATTAAACCCAAGCAAGTACAAACGGTTCGAGTCTATTGGGTACTGGTCACACGATCGTTGATGAAATTCGTGAGCCGAGTTATCGCGTTATCGAAACCTTCTCTGTGCGGTTTGCCATACCCGTAAAGTAAGCAAAACCAGCTACCTGCGGAATATGACCTAGGATACTAAAGATGAAAAAAGATTCCTCCAAACCTTCAATAAATGAAAACATGTTTTTTTGTTACTCCCGATACCATGCATCACAAACAACACGGGATACCTCTTTCCAGGTTCAATGTTCGTTGGACGGCAAAGTTCATACACCATTGATTGTTTAAACCGTATCATCTCTTTTATTATGCAAGATGAATTGCGTAAGCATCGGGTCCAAAGAGTGCAACCCCAACACAATGAGAATTTACCAACAAACCGTAACCCACAACTTATCATCATATTATTAATTTGATTACTTTCATTTTGTGAGTTGTACCTTACAACTAATACTATACAGTAGTAACTTATATTTTATCAATAAGTATGTTAAAATAAGCTTGTGAACGGACGTGCTAAAATGATACAAGTTCTTAAACTCTGTCTACAATTTGAATCCGCTTTTGAATTGTTAGGAAAGAGATGCACGGGTCTCCCCATCTGAGTGACAAAATGCTCGTTGAACAACTCAAGGAGTTGGACACACCAGGGATAGTAGAACAGCATGTTTACACCGAAATGCCAGTACGTGTGGAATATGAACTTACGGTGAAAGATCGCGAACTTGAACCTGCAATGTCTCAAGTCCAAAAATGGGCGAATAAATGGGTTGTGTTTTTGTCCAGATCAATGTGAGCCACTGTGATCGTCTCAAAGGTGAACCACCCAGCCTCCTAAATAGGAAAGTTCTTACTATGTCCTCATCTCTGAGGGGGTGGAAAATTGGATGCTTTAGTATTTTTTATTCTGTTTTTTCGTCATCTTTACGCGATATGATTTTCCGGAACCAATACGACTTACCATTCTGGACCTAGTATAAAGTTGTGGACACAAAAGAAGGAATGTGTGACAATTAGCGCAAAAGCCTAGATCAATCACCTTTTATGCATACTACCAGTTATTTATGAATACTTATTTTATAAAACCCATTCATGTGTGATCCATCTAACACAATGCATGCCTTTTTATAGGGGAATTCAAAAATATCCTTAATTTCCGTGTCGCAATTTCAACCATATTCATGTATACTATGGTTGCCGTATTGAGCACTTTCCGTTGCTGCTGTCCCCACAGCTAGCCATCGGAATCCCTTTGGCCGATGGTATTTACATCGACCTTTTTTCATTATCCCGGTGTACATCTGGCTTGATCGTCGATCACTTTCTCCTCCGGAAGGATGATGCTTAGTATATCTATGCCGTACTTCCCTTATGCACCCACTGAATGCCTTGTCGTGCAGGAAGTGGCCACAACAGGGGCACACCACCTGCAATTCCATCAGCAATCACATGAAGCTCATATCCTGCCATCGCAGCCTCCGCAGACACTGCCGACATCCCGTGCAAACTCATCATCATGCCCAGTGAAAACAGCCCAATTCCAAGCACGCTATGCGTGAACGTCCGATGACTCGTAAAGGCTGCCCCCATACTCCATGCAAAGAAGGCGAGTCCAGCCACTAATGGCATCACATGAGTGACCACACCGTAGATGGCGAACAGGCCCACAGCTCCAAGCGCGATCTTTCGCATCAGATTCGCTCGCGAGAACAACGTAAACGCCAGCAACGCATAACCTACTAGACTAAACGGCGTCAGTGGTACATGCCCTACATAGAGTACATACAACGCGATGAGAAGAAAAGCCATCCGCCCCACCATCTCTGCTTTCCTTGCTAATAGTGAATGTGATTCATCCAGATCCGGTACAAGCGAACCTAAGACCGCTCCTACCACCACGAGCGCTTCTGGTACAAGATTGACCGTCCTCATCGCTGAAATCGGCTCCCACGGAAAGCGTATCAACAGTGGCATGATGACCGTTGCTCCTAGTGCTCCGATGGCCATATAGGTGCGACCTAGCTAATCACTCCCTTCTCTCTTTAAACCATGATCCGAAGAAAAGTATTCATACTACAATCATTCCACAATGAGCACTACCCGACAGTCACTCGCTGAATGATACCCTCACGCTTTTTTCATTTATGGATAGAGGAAGGTTTCACTCCATCTTCGGTACAGGTTCATCTTGCCTATAAAATCAGCATCTGCGTCTTTTGTACGGATTCCTATTCTTTTGGCAATACGTTTGTTTACCCGTGTCATTCATATTAGTTGTTGCAAAGGGCATTTTCACAGCTTCAATGAAATAAGTACTATGCTCAATGATCTGGATAATAGTTGAAAAAGGAAAGAATAGTTCACAGATATCCTGCACATTCTATACATGAAATGTATAGAAAAATTACCTATTCAACCATTCGTAGTCTAAAGAGGTTTACAAATGATGATCCATGCCCTTTCACCGAATCTTGAAAGAAATAAACAACTTATACAAAATCTTTTTGGTCATAGTGATGATATTCAATATGAATATTTTCAAATTAACACGGTATATGCAGAACCCAAGCTGATCATGAGTGTCATGGTTTCAGGATTGGCAGATAAGGATCAAATTCACCCTAGTGTCATCACGCCCTTATTGCAACACACTTTTGTTCTAACAACATCTATGATAGATGAAGCACAAAACCATATTGCAATTAAAAATACCACCCGTTTTCACTCCATCGAACCTTGTTTAAGCATGCTTTTACAAGGGGGAGTTGCTCTTTTTTTTGATGGTGAAGAAGAATGCTTAGTGATCATTGCTCCTGCGTTACCCGAACGATCGATCGAAGAACCGGGATTTGAAATGTCTGTCCGCGGCTCACATGAAGGATTTGTAGAATCCATTGGAACCAATATGGCACTTATCCGCAAGCGTATTAAAGATCCACGTCTGCGTTTTCATCCCTATGAATTTGGTTCCATCACCCACACAAAACTGGTCATTGCATATATCGAAGGATTGACAGCGCCTGAAATTCTACACTACGTGAAACAAAAATTACAAGAAATACAACTAGATAGCATTACAAGTTCGGGAGAGATCGAGCAGATTGTTGAGGATAATCCTTTAAGTATCTTTGCAACCATCGGAAATACAGAAAAACCAGATCGAGCAGCCGCTCTTTTGACGGAGGGGAGAATTATCATCATTGTCGACGGCGATCCGACAACGCTTTATGGTCCCCATCTATTTGTCGAATCTTTTCAGGGTGTAGAGGACTATAGTTCTAGACCGTATTATGTCACCTTATTGAGGATACTGCGATTTCTTAGTTTACCAGTGAGTGTCCTTACTCCTGGTCTCTATATCTCCGCGACTAACTTTCATAAAGAAATGATTCCAACGGCGCTTATTCCCAGCTTTCAGGGATTTAATGAAAAAGCACCTTTTCCGGTTTCCTTTGAAATTTTTATCATGTTAATTGGCTTTGAATTAGTGCGCGAAGCGGGTATTCGTTTACCAAAAACAGTAGGATCTGCTGTGAGTATCGTAGGTGCGCTCATACTCGGACAAGTGTCTGTCGATGCTGGACTCATGACGCCTCCTGCAATCATTGTCGTAGCCACATCGATTATCTCTGGCTTTCTTTTAACCTCTATTGCGGATGTTGTTTCGATTTTACGTCTAATTTATTTAGTGAGTGCTAGTATATTTGGCTTGTTCGGAGTGATCATGGTTACGCTTGTGACCTTTACTCACATGGTTTCCCTGACTTCATTTGGTGTTTCTTTTATGGCTCCACTCGCTCCTCTTTATTTTTCTGATTGGAAAGATACTATTATTCGAATGCCGATTCGCTTTTTTAGTAAACGCCCCCACAGTATACCGGTTCAACAGCAAACAAGAATCAAAGAGTTACCTAAACGGAAAGGGCATCCATGAATATATCTCGATTTTTCTCTCAAATGATTTTGTATGGGTTACTATCCATCTCGGTCACTGGATGCTGGAGTAGTTTAGAACTTAGAGATTCCGCCATAGTTTCGGGAATCGGGATTGAGAAAGTGGGAGCACAACAGTTTCGATTAATCGTTGAAATTATTGGAGCACAAATGGGCAAAGGAGGAACGAGTACTAAGGGACGTACCATTCTCACTGGTACAGGTCAAACTGCATTAACGATTGAACGAGAAATGATCCGCGATGCAAAACGCCGCATTGTCTTTACACATACAAAGTCACTTGTTATGAGTAGCACCGTAGCGCGGGAAGATCTATACTGGGTTTTTGATACTTGGATTCGCGATCAACAACCACACCTTGCCGCCTATCTTTTTGTTACTCACGATCCGGTAAAACAAGTACTTCATGATTCCACCTCATGTGGGGCGAATGCTGCGTTTCCGCTTTCTTCCGGCATGGAAAATATCAGATTTATATCTAATTATACAACCCCTACGATGCGCGAGTTTCTTCGGGATATGTATGGACCGATGAACACAGGTTATTTACCCATGATCCATATTCAAAGGGATTTATCGAAAACACCCTTAGTAGAGTATGCAGGAACGGCAATTTTTCATCATAATCACATGGTTGGAGAATTAAATACGAGAGAAACGCAAGGACTCGTGTGGCTTCTAGGGCAGGAAAAGGGAGGGGCTGTCGATGTCGCAAATAGTAAAAGTCATTCACTACAAGCCCTTGAACTAACAAAGGAAAATACGATCATGCATATGCAGATGACGCACGGTCATCTAGTCGCTCATTTTCAATTCCATATTGAAGGGACCCTTGCACAAGATTCAGGGGATCATACGATGGATCCATCCATTGCTACAAAACAAATGGAAGTCGCAATCGCCAAAAAAGTACAAGCCATTCTCACAGACACCATCACTGTGTTACAAAAAAAAGATCACGCAGATATTCTTGATATTGGGTTGCACCTTTACCGAACACAACCCCAATTATGGCATCAATTGAGTCCGACATGGGATGACGTATTTACGCATGCACAGATTACCACTTCCGTAAAGGTACATATTGTGCATCCTGGTCTTGCTCGCTATGTCTACCCGAAGGTTCCCATGCCTTCACTACACATGGATTGGGAAGGTGGGTCAAACACATGAAGCATGCAACCGCCTGGGAAACTTTTTTTGCCATGGTGATGACACTGCCGATTATGGGTCATGAAGTGATGCTCCCCTTTTTATTGCAAACGGCTGGACGAGATGCTTGGCTATCGGTGCTTGTGTCTCTTCCTATCGCCCTGCTCATAATCATGGCCATTTGGAGAGTCAAGTTGCAAGTTCAAACAGCTCCTTTTAAGCAATGGATGAAAGAACAATTTGGACCCATGATCAGCCATTCCCTCGTGATCGTCATCGGGTTGTATCTGTTTTTTCTTTCCTGCAGTTCAATTGCGTTTTTATCCGATTTTATTAAAATCAATTTTTACCCAGATACGCCTTTGATTGCTTTAATCATATTTTTTTATTCTGGGTGTCTCTATGCCATTCTCAAAGGGACAAATATCATTTTACGAACGGCGATTATTCTTGGTATCTCGAGTCTGATCACGGGTACATCAGTGACGTTCATGAGTACCCCTATGAAGGATTTTAGACATCTCTTGCCGATCTTGGAGTATGGGATAAAACCTGTATTCTGGGGTACTTGGCTTGTACTCAGTATGTGGACAGAACTTTTATTTTTATTGATCATCCCTATTAAATCGGAAGATCATAATAAAATTTTTAAATTATGGTTTGCAAATATTGGCCTTCAAACTCTTATGATGATAACTCCAATTATAGGCGTGATTACAATATTCGGATTAGGCTTTGCGACGTCACTCACTTATCCATCTGAGGAAACGTTACGAAATATCCACCTCTATATCGTCGATCGTTTTGATGTGTATGGACTACTATTAATGACGCTTGGATCCTATGTCCGCACCATTCTTTATTTCCGATTAGGATGGGAACTCCTTTTCCCATCGAAGAAAGATCAACAAATGGTGTGGACTTGGAAACATCTGTGGATGCTTCTCACTTTTAGTTCGTTTGGAGTAATCGCTTGGTACCTCGCGAAGGATCACGCACGCATCGAACAAACCATCACCTTGTATACGATGTGTGGCATATTGAGTCTATTGCCTATCCTCATTTGGTTGATGTCATGGGGCAAACGGGTAATAGCCCATCTCAAAGGGCAACCCATACCTGCACCACAAACAGAATGACAATCACCGAAAAATTTTCACGTGTAGCAACCTAGCCTTATGCTATCATGAACATAAGTTTACACTATAAAAGGTGGTTTTAGCATGCTATTCTCATCAGATGAAATCATACTGAATCCTTTACAGTCCATTGAGGTAGCCATGGATCAAATTGTTCACGATTATTTTTATGAGGGCGTATTTTTTAAGACTTTACTTCGTGGTGACTATTCTATGGATCAACTTCGTTATTTTGCGATCCAATATAGCTACTATAGTCGACACTTTCCTCGCGTATTAGGTGCAGCCATATCAGCCATGGAACCACAGAGTGAGTGGTGGATACCCTTGGCAGATAATTTGTGGGATGAAGCAGGTCGTGGAATCATGGGTCGTGATCACGAATCCCTTTATCGCACCTTCCTCACTTCCGTGTACCCATCGATTACCCTTGATCAACATGGCATTCCTCTAGTACCCATGTCATCTTCGGTATCTGAAGCCATTACTGGGTTTATCCATTTTTTCCGCAATGCCACACCTATAGAAGCCGTGGCAGCAGTGGGATTTGGGTCTGAATATTTTGCAGGTACAGTCATGGGTATGATCGCTAAAGGGATGGAACACCCTCATTATCAGCGAGTGCATCCCATTGACGTGACATTTTGGACGGCTCACGCACATGAACATGAGCCTCATCATTATCAATTATGTAAAAATATACTCATGAAGGAGCAGAATCCAACAAACCTAGAGATCATGTATCGAACAGGGAAAGAAATTGCGATTTCCGAAGCAACTATGTATACCAACTTACATGAAGAAATGCTAAAACAATCGATCAATCCTGCACCGTAGCGCACATATAGTGACTATAAGCACTGTTTTTGCATAAGGTAAGATAAGCGACGACACGGGTTAGCGAGGAAGGTTAACATGATTCCTACCCATCCAAAAGTAACCATTGTCATCTGTTCATACAATGAAGAAATGCGAATCTCGAAGGCGTTACAGTCGGTACTTGATCAAACGACTGATGACTGGGAATGCCTGGTTGTCGATGATGGATCCACGGATCACACCATTGATATCGTTCGCTCCTTTCATGATTCACGGATTAAGTTAATCACTTTGCCGATTAATTTGGGAAAGGCACATGCATTAAATGCAGCGTTACTGCAAACCAAAGGGATCTATTTGTTAGAACTAGATGCCGATGATTGGTTACCCAATCTGGCAGTGTCTACTCTTTTGAGCGAAATGGATGATCAGAGTCACGAAGTGGGACTCCTCACCTCCTCCTATCATGTCTGGAGGCAAACAAGAAGAGGCCATCTGTTGTATCGTGGCATTGAACATTCTACACCGATTACCGTCTCGAAAGAGTATGCAAAAGTACCCATCCCCCGCTTCTATCGCACGGACCGATTACGGAGTTTTGGAGGATGGGATGTATCCGATTCTTCTTACGGCAGACTCTATGAAGATGTGGCTATGACACTTCAATTTCTGCAAAAAAGTCGCATTGCCATCATCAACCAGCCTCTATATCATCGTGTGATTCGCTCATGGAGTAGCAGTCAAGTATCCGATCACCCCTATTCTGCATGGGCACAAGTGAATCTGACTGATCCATTCCCATGAACAACGTCACGTTACATGGCACTAAACCAAGATCCGAACATAATCGATGTTTGAAGTAGAAATGGTCACGGTAATCGGCTGACCATAGACAATGGGTGGTTCCTGCACTTGAATAAAGCTTGTTTGTACAGACGTGAGTGTCCCTTCATACATGGATGACGGGACGACCACTTCTACGGTATCACCGATAAAAGCATGCAAAAATGATTCAAATGTCATCTTAACTCACCCCTCTTTATGAAATAGAAACGATTTTACCGTAAGGTATGACCACAATATCTCCTGTACTTTCAGTGATTTCAACGGCATTTGTGCCAACTAACGTCACTGTACCGGTGATGCTTCCCCCGCCTGTCGTCACAGTGACGACTTGATGTTGATAAGCTGTGAAATAGGCTTGAAGAACAGGATTAGCCGGCAATCCGCTGGCCAGTTCATTTTTCATCAGTCGCAGTTCCTTTTGAAGATCGCGCATTTGCTCTTCTTGTCGGTGCAATTCACGTTTCAACGTATGATCGATGTGATGAAGTTCTTTGTGCAACTCATGCAATTCTCGTCGAAGGGTATGGATTCTCTTTCGAATCGGATACCGTAACACCACTCGATGTCCTCTGACTTTGATGTGTTGCGTGTCTAAGCTACCTGCTTGAATGGTTTGTACAATCAGTGTCTTGCCCTTTATGTGGCCTGAACCGTGCGGCATGATTGGATGATCCCCTTTCCGTGGTGGATGGTGGTGACTGGTCGTCTCTTGTACCATATTCACGTATACAAGTGAGCGACTTGGCACAAAACTAGGAAAACATGTAATTAGGCAGGCCAACTTAAAATTCCTCATAGCGATACACCGGATCATCGGTCGGTGTGGCATTTTCCATTAAATCTACCCAGGTCAGATGATCCAATCGTCCTGCCCATTTTTGATTAAAGTACGCCCAACTACAATCAATCCACTGCTCTCCCTGATCCTCTAAGCGACGAAAAGAGCTGTGGTCATCATGCCAAACAAACGTATCTAGCGCGATCACGAGTTTCCAACCGGCAAGCCTGGCTCTCAAACACCAATCTGCATCATCTGCACCACAGATGCACTCTGGATCCAGACCACCAATCTCCTCATGTGCCGATCTTCGTATATACAAAAGCGTCCCTTGGAGTGTTTTCGCTGTCACTGCACATGGGATCACTGATTCAAGCGTAGCATTGACTGCCAGGAGTACGGCTTCACTATAGGCGTTCCCCGCCCATTCTCTTCCTTTATGATCTAGATCCTGTCTACCCCCGATGCCTCGCCCAATAGGGGCTACAGCTGCAATCTGCGGATCATGCATCAGATGGCGCTGTAAACGCGAAGTCCATTGCGGTCCAACGTACACATCGGAATTGACGTAGCACAAGTCAGAGGTGGGATGAAGATCGACATACACTTGATGAATGGCAGGGGCATACCCGACATTGGTCGTGTTTTCGATCACAGTCACACAGGCTGGGTGCATGTGTTGGTAAGTTCTGAGCATCTCTTGTGACCCATCTGTGGATGCGTTATCAATGACCCAGATATGAAAAGGAACATCCGTGTACTTCAATAAAAGAGCAAGACATCGTGCTGTTTTTTCACATGTATTACAACTCACCATGATCACTTCAATGGATGAACTCATCCTAGTCCACCCACGGTTCCAAGATAGGATGTTCGTCCAGCATGGAATCATAGTGGCTACGTGGGCAAAAGTCTGAATTCGGATCGCGCGACACATAAAATTGGTACTTTCGCAGCGTCTCTTCAACGGATCCTGCGTAGCCAAAATGTTTGATGCGAAGAGAAGAAGAAGTGCCCGGGAATTCCGATACGAGATTCATCGGTAAACTACCTCCGTGCAATGCTTGATGATTCCATCGATAGGTGGCTTGTGGGAGGTAGCGAAAGAGTCGAGGACCATATTGTACGGGTGCCCATAATTTATCCACACGATAGTGAGTCGTTGAATGCCAAAAATGATAAAAACGAAATGCATACCAATCCAGGAGAGTTTGATTGATCATCCCTCGAACATCGTCTTTAAATCGAGGTTCAAAACATTCATCTGCGTCAATCGCTAAAATCCAATCCGGTCTTGTCGCAAGCGTGCGACGAAATAAGCGTAATTTAAGGGCCATCTCATTGATCCCATAGAGTGAAGCATCTGATCGCCCCAGAGAAACCACTTTGGGGTAACTGGCGCAAATCGCAGCCGTATCATCAGTTGATCCATCGTCTACAATTACGATTTCGTCGACGTACTCAGATAAGTCATCCAGTACTTGTCGTATATAGCGATGAGATTCGTTACGAACTTGCATCATGGCCGTGAGTTTATTGTTCGTCGCTTTCCGATAATAAGTCACTGGTTTCACTCCTTTCTACATCATTGTGAATCATGCATAACATGCGCCCATTTTTTCTTAAAGTAACGCTCGCTCTCTTCAAACATGGAGCGAAGCTTTCCATGATCGTTACAACTTTGTCCCATGAGATGATAAATGGTGCTTTGTGGACAATACACCACACGATAGCCCTGATGCCGTGCATGAAACGAATAATCTGTTTCCTCAAAATAAAAAAAGTAATGCTCGTCAAACAGTCCTAACTCTCCAAGGAGATCACGACGAATAAGATACGCTGCTCCGCAAACACTCAAACAATCTTCCTGTTGATCATACTTTCCAGGCTCATCTCGCTCGAGTAACCCACGCGGGACATGGTGCGCTTCCGTTCCAACAACGCCAGCACCTGTAATGCGCCCGTGCTCATCGATCATTTTCGGGCCAACGACAGCAATCCGCGGATCACTCTTCATACAATGAAGCAAAGGCTCTAACCACTGTTCAGTCACCATGACATCACTATTGAGCAAAAGAATGTACGGACTTGATCCTGCGACAATCCCTTGGTTACACGCCTTTGCATACCCCTTGTTGTGGTTGTTGGCAATGACGATCAGATGGTCTGAGTTCACGTGACGAAGTGCTTGAACAGAGCCATCGGTACTCCCATTGTCAACAACAATGATTTCATGTGGGATGGAGGTGTGAGCCGCAATACTTTGCAAACACTGGAATAACATAGACTTCGTATTATAATTGACAATCACCAAATCAATCTCTGACATGCTCAACTCTCCTTATACACTGTGACATGCCCACTCCCATGTGGATGAATCTCCAAGCACCATATGAAAGGCGTGTGGGCTGTGCTTTGCACGATTGATCTGTACATTTCTCCCTAATAAACATTGATCTAACCTTGGACCCTGAACAATGGCACATCCAGAAAGAACGACGCTATATTCAATCTCCGTATCCACGACGGAAACGTCATCTCCAAGAGATGTATAGGGACCAATATAGGCATGATCAATATAACAATCGCACCCAATGGAGATGGGCCCACGCAAGGTTGTCTGCTTAATGATGGTTCCAGGACCTACATAAACAGGCCCGATCACAACAGACTGGTCATCGATGGATCCCTGAATATCCGTTGAAAGATCCTCCAGTAGCAGGCGATTCGCGTCTAACAGATCACAAGGGCGCCCCGTATCCTTCCACCAACTGGATACTTGCGCATACGTCACTGAATATTGCTGATCGACAAGCCACTGAATGGCATCCGTAATTTCCAGTTCTCCTCGTGTGGATGGTTGTATGGAATGAATCGCGCGATGGATGATCGGTTGAAACAGATACACGCCACATAGGGCAAGATTGCCCACATCCTGTGAAGGCTTTTCGATGAGACGAGTGACTTGATCCCCATGTACTTGAATAATGCCAAAGTGTTCAGGCTCATCAACAGGCCCAGAAAGCACCAGAGCATCGGGGGACTGATCGATGAATTGACGGACAGCATGACCTATACCACCATGTATGAGATTGTCTCCTAACATCATGGCAAATGAGCTGCCTGCTAAGAACGATTCAGCTTTCCATACGGCATGGGCAAGACCCAGTGGTTCTAGTTGCTCAATATACGTGATGCGAACGCCTAGCGACGAACCATCACCAACAGCTCGTTTCACTTCCTTTGCGGTACTCCCAACAATGATCCCAATGTCATGAATACCTGCATCCCGCATAGCATCGATAGCTAAAAAAAGAATAGATCGATTGGCAACGGGTAATAACTGTTTGGCACTGGTAAACGTGAGAGGTCGCAAGCGAGTTCCTTTCCCCCCTGAAAGGATCAAACCTTTCATTCGCATCCCCCTCCTTTTTCGTTATTTATCTATGGAAAAGCTGCCCCCAACACATGGTGGTTACTTCTCATTACACTATGAAGGATCAATGACATTGGTATGGACATCTTTCTGAGTATCGAAAAATAATTGGGAACATATAGGGTATCTGCTTCAAGACACGTGTTTAGACTGGGTTTGACTATATAGCATACGATATCCAATGGAGGGTAACTGAATGGAAATGGATGAAGTTCACATAAATGAACCCTATGCGGTTTATGGGCCAGGTACAGTTGAATATGGAAGAAATGTATTCGTTGCAGAACATGCCTGGCTATCTTTAGCCACGGAACATGCCTTAGTCACTGTCGGGGATAATACACAATTGGGTCGCTTCTTCACTATTGCAGCAGTAATCATCGCTCCACAAGAGTTTGAAATTCAACGTCAATGCTACCTATGCTTATATGTGAATAACAATCTCCTGTGTTACTTGGCTAATTGGAATTGTCAAATTTAGTTTAGCCCCGAAACTCGTAATACCGGCCCATGGCTACGCCTAGGGATTGTGGGTGAAGTCAAGGGAAAGGTGGAGATTTTCCAGACGTACTTTTCTGGAAAATACGACCTGACCTTGACGAATGAATCCCTAAGTAAAATGAAAAACGGTCTTGCGACAGAGGTTGGGAGTAAGACCTTAGCTACCCGCTTTTTATACCACCTTGGACAGCTGGTCTCGGTAATATTGACGACGTTTCATCAAAGGTGGATATCCATCGTTTGTTGTGTAAATTCGTTTCCGGTTATAGTGAATTTCGATAAATCGGAAAATCATGCTTTTGACCACCTCCATCTTCAATGTTTCTGTTTTAACCTTGTACATGCACTCTTTTTTCAGCGTGGCAAAAAAGGACTCCATTCTGGCGTTGTCGTAGCATCTTCCGGTATGGCTCATACTTTGCACCGCACCGTATCTGGCCAAGGTTTCCCGGTACATCTTGCTGGTGTATTGACTTCCTCGATCACTGTGAAACGTCATGCCAAAGGCTTGATGCTTTTGGACAGCCAAGATGAATGACGCGACACAGAGTTCTGCTCTCATGTGGTTCGCCATCTTAAACCCTACAATCGTGCCATCATAACAATCCAATACGGCGCTGACATACAGCTTGCCCTCTGCCGTGGGGATCTCCGTGATGTCCCCCAGCCACTTTTGATTGGGGGCCGTGGCAGTGAAATCCTGCTTAATCAGATTTTCGCTCGCTTGTGCAGCCGGATCCGCTTTGGTGATCCCCTTCGCGTGATGGTTCTTCTTCAGCATCAGCTGATGCGTTTTGCAAAGTCTTCGGACGACATAGTAGGTACCGGTATAGCCGTGAAACAGCTGCAAGGCCAAAAAGATGCGGTACGCTCCATAGTCCTTGTTTTCTGCACGAATCTGACGGATCTTCGCCAAAAGATCATCGTATATATAGGGCATGTTTTGAGTACGCCGCCAGCGATAGTAGCCAGCTTCGCTGACCTGCAAGACCTTACACATTTCCTTCACGCTGTGCTTGGCTTCGTCTTTTTCCTTTTGAATCCCTATAAAACGAAACAAATCTCGTGCAGCTACCTCTTTTGGCTCTCTGCGAAAAAAGCTAACGCCTTTTTCAGGATATCATTGGCGGATTCCAGTTCCCTGATCTTTTTTTCCAACCCCTTTAACTCAGCAGTTTTCGGATCGATACGCGGATGACCACTGCCTACAAATGCCAAGGAACCATGTTGCTTGCTTTGGCTCCTCCATGTGTACAGCGTTGTGGATGGGATCCCCAGTTGATTGGAGGCCACGGTTGGCCCGACTTCATAAGACAATTTTATTGCTTCTTCTTTGAATTCTTTGTCGTACACTCGCATCTGGATTCCTTCTTCCTTTTTTATCATTCTTTCCAGAATTACGAGTTTGTTGACTCAACTAAAATGATACTGCTCCAAATCAGTCATTGGCCAAGTAAATTGATCTTACACGAATTGTAGGTATCCACGCTTAGCTATTCCTCCTTGTCAATCATTCATATACGTGCTTGTCATCACTCCTCCTTCCTTTTAGGCATCAGGGGTGATTGCACAAACTATATCAACCTATTTTACATATACAATGTGCCCCCCGATGTAGATGGTTACTTCACATCTCACACATGAGATTCCACTCTTGATTTTTGATCCATTCTAGAAATTTACTATTTAAATGTAATAAACTCTATCTTTGCTGTTGAAAGAATCTGTCCTATAAAATCATCCGAATAGTATTCCTACTTGTAGAAATACTAAAAACAGCACATTTCGTGAAAAGGTGGTTGTGTATGTATCAACCTTCACCTCACAATATTAGCTATATCAGTTATCAATTATCCGATGAATGGGAATCACTACCTATCAAATGCCAAAACTGCATGTGGCGAACAGGCCGTGTGTGTATGTTCTCTTACTGTATAAAAGATAACATGACATCGGGCGATAGAGTAGGCCGACCTCTTCCAAGGCCAGTTCATCAATGAACGGCTCTTGCGTTTTTCCCGCAAACCGCTCTACGTCACTTACTCTCGAACTTGCGTACACGTTCCTTTGCTCGTTCATACACTGCGACCCATCGAGACCATTAGGCTGCATTGTTGGCCTTACGTTGCCGTTTTGCTAAGACTGCTTTTTTCCGATGCTGACGAATGATAGCCAAATATTCACCATTCGTCAGTGGTTGACCCATGGCTGCATCCCGAATGATTCTTTCGGCGTATCGAAGTCCTTCTCCTACAAGGCGTTCGTGAGTATAGATTATGCTGAGCATGTTGGCTCTCCTGTACGTCTTACTGCCACCTCTCTGAGATAGGCGACAGCGACGAATGGATTTAGTATAAGCTAGTAACCACACATGAACAAACTCATGAAGCAATGGATCCATGATCATCCATCACCAGAGCAGTTTAATACCCCATGCCTGAATGGATGCGATTTCGTTTATACCAACTATCCATATATTCAATGATCTGTAACGTTACCTGTACACACCTTGTAACGTTATCATCAACGTCTCTTATTCGCTTTGTGAATCTGTATATCCACACTCCCTCAACCAGACTCCGTTTCTTTACCCACTAAAATAGTATAAATCCCATCAAATTGTTGCCCTATATACCTTGCTCGCTGGTAATCGTAACGCGACAGTGAAGCGAGTAACTTTTTAGCGGGATGACTGTGATCTTCGTTTCTCATTCTTTGACCAGAGGCGATACGTAGAGCCACTGCGGTGATCTTTCGCGTCACATATTCGGTGGGTTGAACCTCTTGCCGTAACCTCATCTGTTGAAGCACCTGCTCTAATTGATCACAATCCTGCTTGAATCGTAGTTTCTGACGATGGAAACGGGTGGTGTTTTTCGGAAGGTGGTAGTCAGGAATACAATTCAATCGTTCCATACATCATTTCGCCTCCACCAATCGCATCTGAATCTGTACCATGTCTCGATAGCGGTTCTCCTCCACATGGACGAGCACATGACGCTGGGTCCGTTCTAGCCATTGTGCAATCCGTTCCCCTTCTCCAAACGCGACGAGCGAATAGCTAGGTCCCGTTCCTTCTTTCACGCGTGCGCGTAGGTGTTGCTGCTTGGCGCCCATCGTCTGTACATCCCCAATGTGTACATCACGCAAGAAGAAAATAGGCTCGGGATTCGCTTGGCCAAACGGTTCAAGTCGCTTCAGATTGGCGATGAACTGCGGTGTCAACTCATGCACGTGTAACGGTGCATCCACATCGATATGCGGTGGGTCCCACTCGATATCCTGTGCGACCGTTGCCAATGCACTCCGTAAGTCGTTAATTCGATCAGCAGGTAAGGAGAATCCTGCCGCCGCTGCGTGGCCACCAAATGCGGTGAACACACTTGTTTTTGCTTGCACAGCTTGCAACAACGCATAAAGATCCACACCAGGTACACTCCGTCCTGATCCTTTGGCGACGCCATCTTTGATCGACAGGCACAGCGTAGGCTTGTACAGGTTTTGCGTGAGTTTCCCTGCGACGATCCCAATGACTCCTTCATGCCACGATTCGCCTGCGACGACTAACGTCTGATCCGTCCAAGCGTGTTCTTCAATCTGAGCT
Source organism: Sulfoacidibacillus ferrooxidans (assembly GCF_022606465.1). Taxonomy (NCBI): domain Bacteria; kingdom Bacillati; phylum Bacillota; class Bacilli; order Caryophanales; family Alicyclobacillaceae; genus Sulfoacidibacillus; species Sulfoacidibacillus ferrooxidans. The sequence continues at coordinate 2,948 of NZ_JALBUF010000014.1, read as the reverse complement.
AGCGCCGACTGATAGATGCGCTCTTGAATGGCTTGTCGCTTCTGATTGAGTGCGTGAGCTTCAAGCGCTAGACGTTGAGCTTCTTGTGGATCATCTGCAAGAAGCAGTTCAACCGCACGTTTGGCATGAGCCAGACGACCGATGGCATTGATGCGAGGAGCCAACTGGAACGCCACGTGTGTTGACGTTACACCTTGCTTGCTGTTAGCCACATCAGCTAGTGCATGGATTCCTACGCTTGGAGACCGATTGATCTGACGCAAGCCTTCCTTGACGAAGATACGATTCTCGCCAATCAGCGGGACTTGATCGGCAATCGTAGCGAGCGCCACGACCTCCAGTAATTCTTCCGGGAAGAAACCGAGTAACGCTTGGGCAAGCTTGAACGCCACACCTGCCCCACATAGCTCAGGAAACGGGTAATCGCCGAGCGCTGGATGGACAAGTGCATAGGCGTCAGGCAGTTGATGGCCAATATGGTGATGATCCGTCACGATGAGATCGATCCCACTTGTACGTGCAAGATCTGCCGCTTCGAGTGCGGCAATTCCATTGTCTACAGTGATGATGAGATGGACACTTTGCTCCTTCGCGTCGATGACCGCTTGCGGACGAATTCCGTAGCCTTCGAAAAAGCGATCCGGCACGCGCCAAAGGGGATCTACGCCCAGTTTACGCAGGGCTTTGACGAGAATCGTGACCGATGAAACACCATCGACGTCGTAGTCACCAAAGATCATCACGGTTTCATTACGCACAATCGCCTCCTGTATCCGCGCTACTGCTTTGCCCATGTCGTGCATGAGAAAGGGATCATGAAGTTGTGCGCGTGATGGAGATAGAAACGCTTGTGTCGATGCTACGTCATAACCACGCGCTGCTACAATGCGTGCAACGAGTGGGTGGAGTTGATAAGTCTTTGCGATGTGTTGAGCAAGTTCGATATCTGCTTTCCTACCTATCCAACGTTTCATGAAAAGATCCCTCACTAATTCTGTGTCTACTCAAGAATACACGAAAACAACGCTATCTGTTTTGTATTCTGATAGCGTTTAGAGAAGTCATCTATGAAGATGAAGGATGGGTAGTCTGGGGTTTTATGTTCAAAGTGGATTGCAGAATAGACGTGCAGATTTTCGCAAGAAGTTTCTCTATAGACGCTTGGTGATAGACGCACCCTATACTTCAAGAAGTTTGCCTCCATCTGCACAGAGCCCCACTACCCAGTATTTAAAATAAATCAGTACTTAAATATTTTAAACCACTATCATTTAGGGTCAACGCGATGTTGTTTCCTCTTTCTCTATCTCTCAGTAATTTAATTGCTGCGCTAACATTTGCTCCTGATGAAATACCGACAAAGGTTCCTTCAAGCCTAGCGAGGTCTCTTGCCGTCTCGCAGGCTTCGTTATCAGTAACCTGTATACATCCGTCTATCAAGTTTTTATTTATCTTGGGTAAATCCAATGCATATCCACATCCCTGAACTTTATGGCGCCCATTATTTGTAATAGGATACCCTGCATATATAGCGGCATTTTCCGGTTCAGCAATATAACATCGAATAGATCCATTTAATTCCTTTAACTTTTCGGCGCATCCTTCAAAAGTACCGCCGCTTCCAACGATATCGACGAAGCAATCTATTTGACCATCACTTTGCTCCCACATTTCTACAGCGGTATGAAAGAAATGTGCTCTATATGAACTATCCAGCTTGAACTGATCGGCGCGAAAGGCATCCCTTTCCCGTGCTAATTTTTGAGTCGTTTGTTCTACTAATTTTAGGTCTTCTCCAGACACTTGTCCTTTAACTGATGTCATAGCTTGTGGAACAATAACGACTTCCGCTCCAAGCGCACGCATCATTTTGGCTCGTTCCATCGAGTTTCCTTCAGACATACATGCGATAAATGGGTGTCCCTTTGCTTGACATACAATTGATAGTCCCGTACCCGTATTTCCACTTGTCAGTTCGATAACAGTCTGTCCCAACTTTAATTCACCGCTGGCTTCAGCTTCCTCAATCATCTGTAGAGCAGGACGATCTTTCTTGCTGAACCCAGGATTCAAGTACTCCAATTTCGCAAATATGTTTCCCTCTACCCCATAGTGTTTTGTAATTCTGCTAAGTCGTAACATGGGAGTTTCGCCAATAGCATCGTAAATATTGTCTATCAGTTTTTTCATTATACCTGTCCCCTTATAATAGTAACGTGGCATCTTGACCTATCCTGCCTCAATAGCGACACTACTGCTCTTCATTACCATGCATACTTATGCAATAACGGATGTACTTATAGGTTAGAATACAATCTTCTGATGATAGATATTTTGAATATACCATACTATTCAATTGGAAGATATACCTTTTCCCATGAGCATTTTCATGTATAAATATCGCCTACCGAGGGGTAGACGGTGTTAATCTTGTTTTATCTATTCGTTTTTCATCTGCTCAACCACTTGCCCATTCCAGCCGGTCGCTTTGATCTTCGCCAGCTGATACCGGTTGATGTGGTCTGGATTATCTGGAACCGTCACGCCACCGTTGCCACTGTCGATGTACACCGCATCACGAAGTGTGTGCACTTGTTCGTGCAACAGTTTTCGTGTGGGGGCATTATCGACGCAACCTACAATCACTGGTGTGATGGGTTCCACTCGACCATAATGTCTTTCTGGCATGTGTACACTTCCGATCAGATCCGTGATCGTTCGTTGGTCATCTAAGTACTCTGGATACGCAACGATGTTAATCCCATACGCGAGTGCATAGCATTGTGCGAGCACGGCTGCTCTTTTAGAAACTCATGCCAATAAGTATGGGTGTAGTAGACTCGTCTATAAAAATGGTATGATCACTTTTGTTCAAAAGGGAAATTTTGTAGAGTCGCAATCTCCGTATATCATTCCTTCCATCAGTGTACACTATTTGATCAAATTCG